>JAGGWL010000042.1 GCA_021157555.1 Deltaproteobacteria bacterium
AGCCAGTAATATAAAAAAATCTTGCTTTTTTTGTTCATGATTATATCCGGGGGTCACGATTGATCAATTTTTGCTTCCTCTTCCGCAAATGTATCTGTCAATTCCTCCAGTTCATCATAAAGAGAATCATTTTTTACGTTACAAGCATGAACCTCTTTGGACAGCTCTGCTATTTTCCCACCTTCATATTTATGAGATGCATCCATAATTTTTAAGTTTAGTTCACATAGTCTTTTTTCGCAACTCTCTATTTTTTGCTCAACTTTTTTTATCTTTTGTTTAAGCGGTTTCAACACCTGGGAACGTTTAACTAAAAGCTCTGACCTTTTACGTTTTGATTTTTGTTTATTTTTTTGAGGGCATGTCTTTTTGGCATGCAATCCTTTGCTGCCCGATCCTTGCTTTTTGGGACTCTCCTCCCATCCGATTTTATCAAGAAAGCTTTGATAAGACCCGTCAAAAAAATCAATAGACCCATTTCGAAATATGACCAATCGATCGGCAAGAGCATGCAAAAACATCTCATTATGGGTAACCATTACAACAGCGCCATCAAAAGCATCTATCGCTGCCAGCAAGGCATCAGCCGATTCCATATCCAGATGATTTGTGGGCTCATCAAGGAGTAACAGGTTAACCGGTGTTGCAAGAAGCTTGCACAGCATGACTCTGCTTTTTTCACCTCCTGACAGCACACTGATTTTTTTTAAAGCCTCATCTCCCCCGAACATCATGCCGCCGCAAATATTCCTGGCCATCTGTCTGTCAACATCAGGTTGAGACGACAAAACTTCTTCCTCTACGGTATAGTTGTCATTAAGGCTTTTTACGTTTGTTTGTTCAAAAAAACCTTTTGATGCAGCCGCATTATATTTTATTTCACCCTTATCAGGCCGAAGAGTACCACCTAATAGTTTAAGAAGAGTTGTTTTACCACGACCATTTTGTCCGACCACACATATTCTCTCTCTGGCACCTATTGTAATATCAAAATTGTTGATAATGAAATCTTTTTTATCCTTATTTTTTTTATCATATGCAAATGAAATACCATGTGCGCTCATCAGATATTTACTTTTAAATGGCAGACTTCTGAATGAAAATTCAAGGTTATCCAGTTTTTCCAGTTTTTCTTTTTTTCCCATCCTGTTCAAGGCTTTGACTCTTGACTGCACAAGGTTTGCGAGTCTTGCCTTTGATCTGAACCTGGTGATAAAAATTTGAACATCCTTTTTTCGTTTTTCATCATTAATGCGTGTTTTTTCGTATATTTCCTCATCCTGGGCTATTTGTTGATAATATTTTTCAGTATTGCCGACTATTTTATAAGCCTTGTGACGATGAATGCCAACAACATGAGTAACAATACTATCCATGAAATTTCTGTTGTGTGAGATCAGCATTAGTGCATGTGGCCAGTTATTAAGAAAATGCTCTACCCATCGAATAGATGTAATATCCAGATAATTGGTTGGCTCATCAAGGAGGAGAAGGTCGGGCTCGGAAAGAAGTGCTTTTGCAAGATTCAGGCGAACCTGAAAGCCACCCGAAAATTCTTCAGGGTGTCTGTTGAAATCATTTAAAGCGAAACCCAGTCCCGTCAAAATTTTTTCGATTTTCCACGACTGATCACGTTCATGCTCCGGCAGACCTTTTTTACCCTCTGCAAGTATGGAATCTTCTGTAAAGGTAAGCTGCTGCTGCACACATCCGATTCGATAATTTTTCGGAATTGTTATGGAACCGCTGTCAAAGTCTTCATCTCTCGTTATAAGTCTGAAAAGAGTGGTTTTGCCGTGGCCGTTTCTTCCAACAATACCGACTCTTTCCCTGGGATTTACCCTGAAAGTAATTTTATTAAAGAGTGTATGGCCTCCAAAGCTTTTGGAGATATTTTCTATATTAATCACGAGATAATATGTAATTTGTAATGCAGGGGTTCAAAATTTTGAACCCCTGAGTTTCGTTCAGGAATATTTTTTTAAAATAAGGGTTGCGTTTGTTCCACCAAAACCAAATGAATTTGTCATTGCATAATCAATATTCATTTTACGCGCAATATGTGGCACATAGTCAAGGTTGCACTCATCTGATGGATTATCAAGATTTATGGTTGGAGGAGCGATATTTTCATGAATCGACTTGGCTGTAAAAACTGCTTCAACACCTCCGCTGCCGCCAAGCAAATGGCCAGTCATTGACTTGGTTGAGCTGACGGCTACTTTAAGAGCATCATCCTTAAAAACTTCTTTAATAGCCATTGTTTCATAAAGATCATTCAGCGGAGTTGACGTTCCGTGAGCATTAATATAATCTATTTTTTTATGTGATATACTGGCATTGGCAAGGGCTGCACGCATGCATCTTATGGCTCCCTCACCATTAGGGGCCGGCGCAGCCATGTGATAACCATCGCCGCTCATCCCGTATCCGATGATTTCTGCATAAATGTGTGCACCTCTTTCAAGGGCGCCCTCAAGGGCTTCGAGTACAAGAATGCCGCTTCCTTCACCAACCACAAAACCATCACGGTCACGGTCAAAAGGCCGTGAAGCCTTATGAGGCTCATCATTACGGGTGGAAAGAGCTTTCATGGCATTAAATCCACCAATACAGCACGGGCTGATCACAGACTCTACGCCGCCTGTGATCATTGCATCTGCTGCACCTCTTACTATGGTATTGTATGCATCTCCCACCGCATGAGTACCGGCAGCACAGGCAGTTGCAACTGAAGAATTAGGACCTTTGGCACCAAAATAAATTGAGATCATCCCCGGTGCCATATTGCCTATTATCATTGGGATAAAAAAAGGACTGATTCTTTTTGGCCCCTTTTTTCTTACAATGACGCTCGTTTCTTCTATCAAATTAAGTCCGCCGAGTCCGCATCCTGTTATAATGCCGACTCTGTTTTCGTTTGAATCGTCTATCACCAGGCCGGAATCTTCAACGGCCATTCGGGTCGCTGCTATGGCATAGGCCAAAAATGGCTGCATCCGTTTAGCATCTTTTTTTTGCAAAAAATCTTCAGGGTGAAAATTTTTTACCTCTGCTGCAATTTTTGTTGCATAGGTTGAAGCATCAAATCTTGTTATTTCGCCAATTCCTGACTTTCCTGCACACAGAGCTGTCCATGTTTCATCAACGCCTATTCCCAAAGGGGTTACAAGCCCCACGCCAGTAATAACTACCCGTCTCTCCAACAAAGGCCTCCTTGTTCTGATTTTTATCGGTTTAAATGATAAGAACCATTATTCATTATTAGATATATAATCCATAGCATCCTGAACTGTGATCAATTTTTCTGCATCGTCATCCGAGATCTCTACATCGAATTCTTCTTCTATGGACATAATAAGTTCAACCAGATCAAGTGAGTCTGCTCCCAAATCATCAACAAAAGATGCCGCAGGCACAACTTCCTGAAGTTCAACACTAAGTTTATCTGCTATTATTTTTTTTACTTGTTCAGTCACTGACATTTAATATTACTCCTTTTAAATATACATTCCACCACTTATATGAATTACCTGGCCTGTAACATATGACGCTTTATCAGAGGCCAAAAAAAATACTATTTCCGCAACATCTTCGGGCTGTCCCGGACGTCCGAGAGGAATCTGGCTTAACATGGCCTCCCTGGCTTTGTCCGAAAGCGCAGCCGTCATATCCGTTTCAATAAAGCCGGGAGCTACTGCATTAACCGTAATTCCACGAGATGCAAGCTCTTTTGCGGCTGATTTTGTCAATCCTATTATTCCCGCCTTGGAGGCAACATAATTTGCCTGCCCCGGGTTACCGATCACACCTACTACCGAGGCTATATTAACAATACGTCCATAACGGTTTTTCATCATTGCTCTGGCAGCGGCCTTAATACATAGAAATGCGCCTTTTAGATTTACATCCAATACTGCATCCCAGTCTTTTTCTTTCATCCTCACCAGCAGGCCGTCTCTGGTAATACCGGCATTATTGACCAAAACATCAATTTTTCCGGTTTTATCAAGGATTTTTTTAAAAAAAGCATCTACATCCTGTGCTGAGGCAACATTAACACTGCTGCTTTCGGCAGTTCCGCCTTTTGCACAAACAAGTTTTTCCGTTTCCGCAGCAGCGGCAGCTTCATCAGAATCATCACCTGGAGCATAATAGTTAAAATAGATTTCAGTACCCGGTTCAGCCATTGAAAGGCAGATGGCGCGACCTATTCCCCTGGATGCCCCGGTTACTACTATTATTCGTTTATTACTATCTGCCATCATTACCTCTCAAAAATAATATCAGCTACCTGGTCCATATCATTTATAATATTTTCACAACTCCCTGCAAGCTGATCATACGATACCTTTTCCATAAAACCGGTTTTAAAGGAATTGTCAAAATGCCCTGTTCCCATGAGTATTTTACGTATACTTTCAGCAGTTATATCGGCTACTTCGTTTGCAAAAATTCGATTCATAACCCTGATTTTTTCAGCATCCGGATTCCCTTTTTTTGCAAGAGCAAATGCCTTGCGGGCAAAACTGATCCCTACTTCCACCAAAGTCATTAAATCAGCTAAAGTAAACATTATAAACTGTTTTCTGGTAAGTTTGTTCTCGTGGACGAGATTAACAAGCTCATTTAGCGCCCTGGCTGCAAGAGCATAATATTTACACCCCATTTCATCCATTTCAGCATCAAGTTTTTCCATTTCCAGAGCCATGTCGGTATAAAAAGCTCCTTTGGTTTTTCTTGTTTTTTTCCACCTGAATGTGCTGATTATGTTCTGCTGGATTTCACTGGTGCCTTCGTAGATACAAGTAACTTTTACATCCCTTTTAATTTTTTCAACTTCATATTCGCAGATATATCCATAACCACCAAGTGCCTGAATAGCATCCTCCGCAGTCTTGTTGGCTGTCTCAGTAGCAAACAGCTTGGCGATTGAGCCCTCCACATCAAGCCCTTCCTCTCCTGAATCACAACGCAAGCCGACTTCTTCCATATAGGCATCCGCAGCCTCCATCCGAACCGCATTGGGAACAACAAATTTATGGGTGTAGCCCTGCTTCTCTGAAAGAGAAGAACCGAACTGAATCCTTTCTTTTGCATAAGGAATCACGATATTCAAGGCGGCTTCGCCTGCTCCAAGAGCCATGGCCGCAACCATCAGTCTTGTATATCCAAAAACCTTGCCGGCCTGTTTCAGACCCTGCCCCGGAATTCCTCCTATGAGGTTCTCCACAGGAACAAAAACATCGGTAAATGATAATGGAGACGTATTGGACGCATGCAGTCCGTGTTTTTCCTCACCCTTGCCCTGTACAAAACCTTTTGTGCCCTTTTCAACAATAAAAAAAGTGGGGCCTTCGGGAGTTTTAGCGAGAAGGGTAATAAAATCGGCATAACCGCCTGTGGAAATAAACTGTTTTGAACCGTTAATCCTGTATCCGGTGATTTCACCGTCCTCGTTCATTACAGAGTCAGCTTTAGTTTTTAATGCAGCCAGATTACTGCCGGCTTCAGCCTCTGTAACCGCATACGCAACCATTGTGTTGCCTTCCGATATAGCCCCAAGCCATTTTTGTTTCTGCTCTTCTGTTCCTCCGACCAATAGTGGATCCGCACCAAGCTGAATCGCAAAAAAAGCAGTACTTACACCAAGGCATATTCTGGAGATGGCTCTGACAAGCGCACAGGAATCCCGAGCACCGCCTCCCATACCACCATATTCTTCAGGTATAAAAAGAAGATGCAATCCAATGTCCGGCCCAAGCATTGTCCTGATGATTTCTTCCGGGAATGTATTATTTTTGTCAAATTCAAGAATAGTTTCCCTGGGAAGAAGCCGCTTTTTAATCTGATCTACGGTATCAATGACCATCTGCATGGAATCCTCGTCAAGACCTTTCAGATGACTGCTCCCTTCAAATTCAGTTGCTGACATATATTAACATCCCCCCTTAATTTTTTTATTATAGGCTTTAATATAAAGATTTTGAGTGCGTTATCGGTCGTCGGAGTATTACAATACGCCTTCTTCCCTCTGGCCTTCCCAAAATCATTATCTTAAAGCCTATTGTATTCCTGATAATTACTATTATTCTTCAGTCTCTATAACATCACGTCCCTTATATGTACCGCATGCAGGGCATACATGATGCGGTAATTTTGCCTCGCCGCAATTAGGGCAGGTCATGACCTCGGAACCATCAATTTTTTGATGGGTTCTCCGCATATTACGTTTTGACTTGGATGTTTTACGTTTTGGTACTGGCATAAGTAATCTCCCAACCAATTGTTTTATTTATTAAAATATTAATCATTACTTTTCTGCAACGATTATTTCTACTAGTAAATAAATAATAAAAATTTGTCAAGATTTTTTTATATCTTAGACCACTTGTCATATTTTTATTTATATGTTATCGATGCTGTCATTATCTAAGTAATAATAAGTATAAGGTATAACTCTTTTAATTTATTAATATTCCTAAAGAAAATTTTTACAAGCAGGAAGTGGCATGCAAAATTTTCAGAAAGTCGGCTTAAGGAAATTATTACAAAAAACAAAAACTTTGTATAAACTATTTTAATTTTTACTAATTACTAATACTATATATGCACACATGAGTAAAAGGATAATATACAATGAAAACCATTATAACTCGTTTTCCTCCCAGTCCAACAGGTTATCTGCATGTGGGCGGCGCTCGAACCGCTCTTTTCAACTGGCTTTATGCACGTCATATGAAAGGAAAATTTATACTTAGAATCGAAGATACAGATCTGGAACGTTCAACCAAAGCATCTGCAGATGCTATCCTGGAAAGCCTTGAATGGCTGGGTATAGACTGGGATGAAGGCCCTTATTTTCAATCTGAACGTTTTGATATTTACAAGGAATATGTACAGAAATTATTAGATTCAGGAAATGCATACTATTGCACATGTACCGCTGAAGAAATTGAGGAAATGAGAAAAAAAGCCATGGCTGACGGTGGCAAGCCGAAATATAATGGCAAGTGCAGAAATAAAAAGCTTGGCAAAACCGGGAATGCTGTTGTCCGTTTTGCCTCCACCTCAGCCGGCACAACGGTTTTAAAAGATGTTATCAAGGGAAATATTCAGTTTAAAAACACCGAGCTTGATGACTTTATAATCGTAAGAAGCGATGGGGTACCCACTTATAATCTGGCCGTGGTAGTGGATGATATAACAATGGGTATCAATACGGTCATAAGAGGAGATGACCATGTTAACAATACTCCCAGACAAATACAAATATACAAAGCCCTTGGAGTCGAACCTCCGGCTTACGGCCATGTACCTATGGTGCTTGGTAATGACAGGAGCCGTTTGAGTAAACGGCACGGCGCCATGTCCGTTACAGCATATCGTGATATGGGATACCTGCCGGATGCTTTATTAAATTACCTTGTCCGACTGGGCTGGTCATACGGAGATCAGGAATTCTTTTTGATTGACGAGCTGATAGAAAAATTCACGCTTGATAATATAGGACGCTCCGCCGGTATTTTTGATCAGGAAAAACTTTTATCCCTTAATGCTGATCATATCAAAGCATCTCGTCCGAATAAACTTGTTAAATACTGGCAGCCTTTTTTAAAAGAACGTGGTCTTGATACAGATGACACCCTTTACCTGGAAAAAATAATCGAAACCCTGAACACAAGAAGTAAAACGCTGATAGAATTAACTGAAGGAGCTCTATTCTATTTTCAGGACGAAATCTCTTATGAAGAAAAAGCGGCCAAAAAAAATTTTAAACCCGCTGCCCTCAAGCCTTTGAAACTTTTGTGCGCCCACATAGAGGCGATTGAAGAGTTCAACGAAGCCAATCTTGAGGATGCCTTTAAAAAGGTAATGCAAAGCTGCGAAATAAAATTTGGTAAAATCGCGCAGCCTCTAAGAGTGGCGCTAACCGGCAAAGCAGTAAGCCCCGGCATATTTGAAATTATGCATGTTCTGGGCAAGGATGCTGTGATCTCAAGACTGAAAAAAGCTGTTATATTTATGGAAGCATCTACACCACCCCTTAGTGCCTGAACGAAAACTGCTAATTTTTTCCCCGTTCCAAAGGAATGTTTGACATTCTTTTAATTGAATAATAGGGAATGGTTATAATTGAAATGAAAGCTGATTTAAAATGAAATATAAAATTAAAAGTTTAATTAATTCCGCATTAACCCAGGCATATAACAATGGAGATTTGAATTCCCCGGAAATCCCTGAAGTTATAATTGAGGAACCAAAGCTGGGAGCTCAGGGTGATTATTCAACCAATATTGCCATGATTCTGGCTTCCATACAAAAAATGCCTCCACAAAAAATAGCAAAAGCAATTGTCAATAATATAAATAATTCTGATTCTTTTTTTGATAAAATCGAAATAGCAGGACCGGGTTTTATAAATTTTTTTATAAACAAAGCTGCCTGGTATCCAGTTCTAAAACAGATTCACCAGATGGATTTAGAATATGGCGCCTCGAATATCGGAAAAGGTAAAAAAATTCAGGTTGAATTTGTAAGTGCCAATCCAACAGGTCCGCTTCATGTAGGACATGGCCGTGGCGCAGCAGTGGGTGACAGTATTGCAAATATTCTAAATTTTTGCGGTTTTAATGTTGAAAAAGAATATTATATAAACGATTCTGGAAGACAGATAAGCACTCTTGGACGGTCAGTTTTTTTTAGATATAAAGAACTTTTCGGAGAGGATATAGTTTTTCCTGAAGACTGTTATCAGGGAAAATACATAATTGACCTTGCCGAAAATATTAAATTGATAAATGGTGATAACTTTTTAAATCTTGAAGAAGAAACGGCTGTCAAGAATTGTGCCATATTTGCAGCAGACAAAATACTATCTGAAATTAAAGAAGATTTAGATTCCTTTGGTGTTCAATTCGATAACTGGTTCAGCGAACAGTCTATTTTTGATTCAGGAAAAGTTGCAAAAGCAATAGAAAATTTTCAAAATAAAAAAATAATATATAATAAGGAAGGGGCACTCTGGTTTAAAACCAGTAAATTTGGTGACGAAAAGGATCGTGTTGTTGTGCGTAAGAACGGGTTGACAACCTATTTTGCATCAGACATCGCATATCATCAGGACAAATTTAATCGCGGTTTTGAACGGATTATTGACATATGGGGTGCAGATCATCACGGTTATATCCCGCGTATTGCTGCTTCAATAGAAGCTTCCGGAGAAAGCAGGAATCGGTTTGATGTTATCCTGATCCAACTGGTTAACCTGCTGAGGGACGGGCTTCCCGTTGCCATGTCGACCAGGGCAGGTGAATTTGTAACTTTAAAAGAAGTTATAAAAGAGGTAGGCCGGGATGCTGCCAGATTTATTTTTTTGACTCGTAATTCTGATAGTCCATTAGATTTTGACCTGGAACTTGCAAAAAAAAAAACAAATGACAATCCTGTTTATTATGTTCAATATGTTCATGCCAGAATTTCGAGTATTATAAGAAAAGGTAAAGAAAACGGGATAGCCGATATAAACTGGAATGCAGAGGCGATTAATATGCTTACAGAACCTGAAGAGATTGATCTCCTGAAAAGCATGAACCGTTTTCCTGAAATTGTAAAACAATCTGCCATAAGACTTGAGCCGCATCGTATGACATTTTATCTGATGAATCTGGCATCTTCTTTTCATACTTATTATAATAAGCACAGAGTCCTGAACGATGACCCGCTATTATCATGCGGACGGCTTTATCTTGTGCTGGCAGTAAAAAAAGTTATACGTAACGGCTTGAGACTGCTTGGCGTTTCAGCTCCGGAAGCAATGTGATTATAAAAAATGGCCTTAAAAAAAAAGAAAGAAACTTCACCTGAACCGAAAAAAAAGATGGCCTTGCTTCAGTTCTCTATTCTCTTTTTTACGTCTGCATGGATGTTCATACTTGGCATACTTGTGGGAAGGGGATCTGCTCCAATAAAAATTGATATTAAAAGTCTTCAAAGCAGGCTGGCTGAAGTAACTAAAAAGGAGCAAAAATATTACAAAATTGATCAGGATGCAGCTTCTGATAAGACATCGCTTGGCTTTTACGATGATCTTCAAAAAACTGAGAAAAAAGATAGAAAAAGCAAAGTAACATCGTCATTATCCAGCAAAAAATCTTTGAAAAAAAAATATTTGGTTCCTGAAAAAATTAATAACAAAAAGCTGGATATCACCCCAAAGAAGATAGTTCAAAAAAATAAAGTTCAAAAAAAATATACTATACAGGTGGCATCATTAAAAGATTCAAAAATTGCCGATAAACTGGTGGCAAAATTAAAAAAAAAAGAGTATCCTGCTTATAAATTAAAGGCTGTTATTCCCGCAAAAGGAACCTGGTTCAGGATTAGAATCGGTTCATATAAAGATAAAACCGATGCCGCAAAAATAATAAACAGATTAAAAAAAGACAAATTTAATGTGATGCTTGTTACAAGAGAAAGGATTAAGTAGTGAAAATAACACACGATGAAGTCATGTATGTGGCAAGCCTTGCACGCCTCGATCTGCATGAAGATGATGTAGAAATGTTTGCCGAACAAATTGGAAAAATCCTCGAACATGTAGATACTCTTGGCAATGTCAATACAGATGGTGTTGAGCCTGCAACCCACGCAATTTCTCTATCAAACGCTTTTCGCAATGATGATAAAAAAGAACATGCAAACAGGGAAGCAGCGCTTTCAAATGCTCCCGAGCAAGAAGATGGGGCTTTTATAGTTCCAAAAATAATCGAATAATAAGGAATAAGAATAGATGGAACTTTCTGAACTTACCATACATAAGGCTCATGAACTTTTGAAGCAGAAAAAAATTTCGTCTCTGGAACTTACCATGGCTCTGCTTGAGCGCATAGATGCCTGTGATGAAAAAATCGGAGCATATATTTCTATAGCCGGTGAAAAAGCTATAGATCAGGCAAAAATTGCCGATGAGGCTATTGCAAAAGGCAATATTTCTCCTTTAACAGGAATTCCTGTTTCTATTAAGGATCTAATTTGTACAAAAGGAATTCGCACAACATGCGCATCTAAAATGCTGGAAAATTTTGTCCCTTTTTATGATGCCTTTGTTATAAAAAAATTAAAAAAAGAAAATGCCGTTATCCTTGGCAAAGTTAATATGGATGAATTTGCAATGGGATCATCAACCGAGAATTCAAGCATCAAGATAACCCATAATCCCTGGGATCTCTCGCGCATACCTGGAGGATCCAGCGGCGGGTCAGCAGCTTCGGTTGCAGCGGACTTATGTCTTGCATCCCTCGGTTCAGATACAGGCGGTTCTATACGCCAGCCCGCATCACACTGCGGTGTGGTGGGCATTAAGCCCACTTATGGACGAGTTTCCAGATTCGGTCTGATAGCTTTTGCCTCATCATTGGATCAGATTGGCCCATTGACCAAAGATGTTACAGACAGTGCTATTATGATGAATGCAGTTTCGGGATATGACCGGAATGATTCAACGTCCGTATCGGTTGATGTGCCGGATTATACTTCTTTTTGTAAAAAAGGCCTGAACGGATTAAGGGTTGGCATCCCAAAGGAATTCCATTCTTATAAGGGACTTGATCCTGAAGTGGATCTGGCTGTAAAAAATGCTGTTAAAACTCTTGAAGATCTTGGAGCTTTATCTGTGGAAATATCTTTGCCTCACACGGAATATACTGTAGCTGCATATTATGTAATTGCGCCGGCAGAAGCCAGTTCCAACCTTGCCAGATATGATGGAGTAAAATATGGATTCCGGGACATGGATAAAAAAACCCTTATTGAAATGTACAAAGGAACAAGATCTCAAGGGTTCGGAGATGAGGTTAAACGCAGGATTATTTTAGGAACATATGTTCTTTCCGCAGGTTATTATGATGCTTATTACAGAAAAGCATCACAAGTCAGAGCACTTATAACAGAAGATTTCAAAAAAGCATTTAAAAAGTGCGATGTAATACTTTCTCCCGTTGCTCCGACACCTGCATTTACTATAGGAGAAAAGGCTGATGACCCTCTCACAATGTACCTTTCCGATATATTTACGCTCTCAGCCAATCTTGCTGGCATACCAGGCATGTCTCTGCCTTGCGGATTTTCAAAATCAGGGCTCCCCATAGGTTTGCAAATCATGGGCATGCACTTTAATGAAGAAAAAATTTTTAAAACAGCTTTTAATTTTGAACAGGCAACAGAATTTCATAATAAAAAACCTATGAGGTAAAAATGAGTATACTCCCAGAAGGTGAAGACCTGCGCAAGGCTGTTAAATGGATATCAGCAGAGCGCATCAACAATCCGTCAATTATAATAAACAAATTAGTTGAGCAGGCATGCTTGCAGTTTAACCTCTCCCCAAAAAAGGGCGATTTTTTATTGAAGTACGTAAAGGATGAAAAGCCCTAAATCTCCGGGTTGCACACAATGTCAAAGATACAAATACTACCCGAAATTTTATCAAATAAAATAGCTGCCGGTGAGGTCGTGGAAAGGCCTGCCTCGGTTGTTAAAGAGTTATTGGAGAATGCGCTTGATGCTGGAAGCAAAAAAATTATAGTAGAAATCGAACAGGGTGGCAAATCTCTTATCCGGGTTTCAGATAATGGCTCAGGGATGAATTATGACGATGCGCTTTTGTCTATTGAAAGATATGCAACAAGTAAAATTTTTAGTGATTCTGACTTGTTTGCCATAAAAACGCTCGGATTCAGGGGGGAGGCATTGCCGAGCATAGCATCCGTTTCCAGGTTTCAGCTTGTTACTCGTGATGAAAACTCACAAACAGGTACAACTGTTTTTATAGACGGTGGGAAAATAACAAAAGTTACGGAAACAGGTGCTCCCACAGGAACAATGATTACCATCAGGCAGTTATTTTATAATACACCCGCCAGGCGCAAGTTTCTGAAAACAATCAATACGGAAATGAGTCATGTGGCAGACACTGTCGTTCGTATTGCAATGAGCCGTCATGATGTAGCATTCAAGCTCCTTCATAACAATAAACAGTTGAAAAACTGGCCGGTTGTTCAAAATCCGCTGGATCGTGCCGTAGATGTACTTGGAAGCAATATAAAAAATGATCTTCATAAAATTGTAGATAACGGCGTAGATTCTATCCTGACTGGATGGATTTCTTCTCCGGGAATTGCGCGTAGTACAGCGCGCGGTATTTATCTTTTTGTAAATGGACGATTTGTGCGCGACAGAATGGTTCAACACGCTTTATTTAAAGGATATGCCGGCAGATTAATGAAGGGACAGTTTCCTGTGGCCGTGCTTTTTTTAAAAATTCCCTTTGACCAGGTTGATATCAATGTACACCCTGCAAAAGCAGAGGTCAAATTTGTAGAACAAACAAAAATTCATGATGCTATTGTAAAATCAGTAGCGCAAACTTTGAATATAGCTGATCGCCCCAAATGGACTGAAGCAACACCTTGCCCTGTAAAGAATTCTCATGTCTCAGGGATTGAGCCTGAATACGGATATATAAAAAAAAAAAAATATTCCCCATCAAAAATATTTATTGATAAAGAAAATTTTTCACCAATAAACAGAAAAGATGAAAGCTTGTCAATACCCCAAAAAGCAGAACAGTCTCCTTTATGGGCAAAAAGCAGTTTCAGGGATTTAAGAATCATTGGTCAGCTTCATAATACATATATATTATGCGAATCAGATGAAGGTCTTGTGATTCTGGATCAGCATGCTGCCCATGAAAGGATTATTTTTGAAAAACTGAAAGCCAGAACAAAAGGACTGCCAATAGAGTCACAAAAACTTTTGATTCCTGAAACCATAGATTTATCTTACAGAGAAGCCGCAATACTTGCAAAGATACTGCCGGAACTTCAAACATTCGGTCTTGAAATTGAACCCTTTGGCGGCAATACATTCGTAGTTAAAGCAGTACCATCCCTTTTGGCAGACAGGGAAGTGCAACCGCTTATTATAGAGATAGTAGAAAAACTGGCTGAAACCGGTTTTGCATCAGGTATATCCGATGCTGTTGATAAATGTCTGATAATCATGGCATGTCATGGATCCATCAGAGCAAAACAGCGTCTTTTGGATAAACAGATACAGGCCATACTTGACCAGCTTGATGGATGTGAAAATCCTTCCTGCTGCCCTCACGGCAGACCAATATGGTTAAACTGGTCTATAAAAACCTTTGAAAAATCGTTTAAGAGAGTACTCTGAATATGACAGTTGGTATTGAAAGAATTTATAAATATGTGTTCGGGCCGGTTTCTTCAAGAAGGCTCGGAATATCTTTAGGTGTTGACCTTGTACCATATAAGACATGTACACTCAATTGCGTATACTGCGAATGTGGTAAAACTACACATTTAACAATAAAAAGAGATTGTTATGTGCCTATTCAAGAGGTACAGGAGGAGCTTGCTGCTTTTCTGTCTACAACCCCCAAACTTGATTTTATTACATTCTCCGGCTCCGGGGAACCTACCCTGAATAAAGAAATAGGCAAAATTATCCATTTCTTGAAAACAGATTTTCCACAGTACAAAATAGCGCTTTTAACAAATGGTACTCTTTTTTATCAGCCCCGTACAATTAAAGATATCCTTGATGTGGATCTTGTAAAAATATCTATTGATGCACCGACACAAGAAATTTTTAATAAAATCAACAGGCCTCATCCAAAGCTTGATTTTTCAACTATTATGGATGGACTCATTTTATTACGAAAAAAGTTTAAAAATGAGATGCTTGCAGAAATTTTTATAGTACCCGGTATAAATGACACTGAAGCAGAATTAAAAAAAACAAAACAAATATTAAGCAGAATCAGGCCGGACAGAATTCAGTTGAATTCACTGGACCGCCCAGGTACCGAAAACTGGGTGAAACCCGTTGACAAAAAGCAACTGACCGAGATTAAATCATATTTATATGATGCTGAAGTTATTGATTCTTCTGCTTTATTACAATGCAACCAGGCTATTGTAAAAGATTATTACAATCGGCTATTGATGACTATTAAACGAAGACCCGTGACTGCTGAAGATATTTCACAAATAGCAGGTATTCAATTGGATAAGGTAACAAATTATCTCGAAACTTTAATAGAAGATGGGAAAATCGAAAAAAAAGATATGCCGCGAGGAATCTTTTATCAAATAAAAAACAAATAGCACACCACCCCCTTTTTTTTTATGGTATATTTATTGCTTTCAAATTTGTTATAAATTTAAACTTAATTTATATGCGAAGGGCGAACACAAGGTTCGCCCCTACACATTTTCATATTTTGTTGTGCCTGAGAGGGCATGCTGATTATGTTAAACATTTGGAAGCTCTGGAACGGGGGAAAAATATGCCTGTTTATCTTTGGGAAGGTAAAGATAAAAGAAATGAAATTCAAAAAGGGGAAATGGAGGCTGGTAATGAAGACGCTGTCAGAGCTAATCTAAGCAGGCTCAAGATAAATCCCTCAAAAATTAAACAAAAGCCAAAAGATCTTTTTGAAAATATTGCTTTTTTCCAGCCAAGCGTCACAATTAAAGATGTTATCCTCTTTTGTAGACAATTCTCCACCATGATAGATGCGGGGCTTCCAATTATTCAGTGTCTGGACATACTTTATGGTCAGCAGGAAAACACCACGTTTAAAAAAATTCTGAAAAAAATAAAATCGGCTGTAGAAGGTGGAGCCACGCTTGCTGAAGCGTTAAAAAAATATCCCAAACAATTCGATGATCTTTTTGTTAACATGATTGCCGCAGGTGAAGCAGGCGGTATCCTCGACATAATCCTTCAGCGACTTTCTGCCTACATGGAAAAAGCCGCCAAACTCAAAGCCAAAGTAAAAGGCGCCATGACTTACCCGATTATAACAATCATAATAGCCGCAATAGTTGTAGCGATAATTATGGTATTTGTTATACCGGTTTTTCAAAGCATGTTCAACGACATGGGGGGATCTCTTCCGACACCGACCTTAATTGTTGTAGCAATGAGTAATTTCGTCAGACACAATATAATATATATTATTGGCGCAATTGTTATTTTTATATTTGCCTATAAAAGATTTTATAACACCATAAAAGGAAGAGCTATACTTGATGATCTTTTTCTTAAATTACCCATGTTCGGCATATTATTAAGAAAAGTAGCTGTAGCCAAATTTACGAGGACAATGGGAACAATGCTCTCAAGTGGAGTCTCTATTCTGGATGCCCTTGACATTGTTGCCAAAACAGCGGGCAACGTAACCATTGAAAAGGCAATTTATAATGTCAAAGCAGGGATTTCCGAAGGCCAGACCATGTCTGAACCTTTAATTAAAAGCGGCGTATTTCCATCCATGGTATGCCAGATGATTGCGGTTGGAGAATCAACAGGAGCCCTTGATTCCATGTTAACAAAAATTGCCGATTTTTATGATGAAGAAGTGGATCAGGCTGTAGAAAATCTTACTTCCATGATTGAGCCGTTTATGCTGGTTTTTCTGGGTGTTGTCATAGGAGGGCTGGTTATTGCCATGTATCTTCCTATCTTTACTATGGCATCGGCGGTCGGGTAGTTAATTAATAACATGAACAGGCAATTGATAAAGTCAAAAAGCAGCCTCTATCATAAGCTTAAAATTCTTATGTTTAGCCGGCTGGTTTTCACCACATTCCTGTTAGGGGCCACCATGTGCCTCCAAATTAAACAAGACAGTTCTTTTACCGGCAAGCCGCTCTTGTTTCTTTATGGACTTACAGGAGGAATTTTTCTCCTCTCTTTCTTTTATACTCTTCTCATTTATCATGTAAAACGGGAACGGCTGTTTGCATATTTGCAAATCATATTCGATACTTTTGTCGTTTCCTTGATAATATATATTACAGGATGTTATTCAAGCAGTTTTGTATTTTTCTATCTCATTGTAATCATATATTCAAGTATGCTCCTTTTTAAACGTGGGAGTATGCTAATGGCATCCATATGCAGTATTCAATATGGTGTTATGATAGACCTTGAATATTACGGCGTCCTGAAGCCCTTTATAATAGAAGAAACTCTTTTAGCGGGCAGTCATGATTGGAGCCATGTTCTTTACAAAATAGCATTTACCATGATTGCCTGTTTTGCCGTAGCATATCTGAGCAACATCCTTTCGGAACAAGCTGAAGATACAAAAAATCAACTTGTAGTTATGGAGGATCATGTAAAGAGAGTGGAAAAAATGGCGGCGATTGGAGAAATGGCGGCCGGCCTGGCGCACGAACTCAAAAACCCGCTGGCATCTCTTACGGGCTCAATCCAGTTGTTGAGGGAAGATAAACAATTTAATTCATATCACGATAAACTAATACAAATATTTTTACGTGAAGCAGACCGTTTAAACGACCTGGTTAACAATTTTCTTATGTATGCTAAACCTCCTCACAAAGGACAGACTAAAGCAACTGAAATCAGCAAAGAACTGGCCGATACAATAAGGCTTTTTGAAAGGGATAGTGTTTGCAGAGAACGAATCAAAATTATAAACAATCTGAATGAAGATATCTGGACGGAGATAGATCCTCTCCACCTTCGCCAGATACTCTTAAACCTTTTTTTGAATGCGGCTGAATCTATTGAGGGTATTGGCGTGATCAACGTAAAAACATCCACAACCTCCGACAATAATGCTGCTTTAGAAATTTCCGATACCGGCTGCGGTATGACTGACGATACGATTAAATCTATTTTTGATCCATTTTTTACAACAAAGCAAAAAGGAACCGGCCTTGGTCTGTCCATTGTTCATAATATACTTGAAGCCTATGGTAACCGCATAGATGTTAAAAGCATTGTTAACAAAGGAACAACAATAAGATTGCATCTTAAAAAAATTAATCCCCCCTGCTTTCAAGAATATTCTAAAGGAATAATATAAGGAACGAGGACGAAATAACTTTTTTAAAGCATTTCTAAAAAACTATAGTTGTATATAAAATTCAATTCAGCTATGATTTATAAAAATATTATCGCACATGTTAAAATTGCTTTGAATAAATAGAGAATTACATATGAATAAAAAAGATAAAACATATCAAGGCTTTGAACAAGGGCCAATAAGGCCTCCAAGCGAGGCTCGCAGTCTTCTTATACGCGTAAGCAGAAATTGTCCGTGGAATAAATGCACTTTTTGTGGAACATACAACAATACCACATTTTCCGTACGTTCGGTTGAAGATGTTATTAAAGATATTGATTCTGTTTACAAACATGTTGAAACTCTGAAATCTATAGCAGATCTTGAAGGCCGCATAACTCAGGCTAATCTTAGA
>JAGGWL010000291.1 GCA_021157555.1 Deltaproteobacteria bacterium
GGATTTAATGCGCCTTTGCCTTTAAGCTTCAGTGTTTGACCATTTTGACTTTTTGGCGGTATTTTCATATTAACCCTCCCGTCAATGGTCGGAATTATAATCTTTCCGCCTGCCATTGCCTCATAAACTGTAACAGGTACATCCATATGAATGTTATCACCATATCTTTTTAATAAAGGATGCGGTTTAATATGGATAATCAGGTAAAGATCGCCACAACGGTCAGTATTGATACCCTGTCCGCCTTTCCCAGCTACTCGAACCTTTGATCCCTCTTTTACGCCTGGAGGAATTTTGACCTTAATTTTTTCCGTATAAGCGACCTCTCCTTTGCCATAACACTCTTGACAAGGTGTTCCTGTTGAGCCTTTTCCGTCGCAAACAGGGCAGGTTTTTTGAAAATTTATCGGTCCTTTGGAGACATCAACTTTTCCCGTACCGCCGCATGCAGCACAGGTTTTAAATTGTGATTCAGGATCTATCCCTGAGCCATTACATGCCGAACATTGTTTTATTCTTTTCATTGAAACTTCAGTTTCAAAACCTTTTAAAGCCGAAAGAAAATCAATCGTTATTTCATATTCAGCATCTCTTCCTTCAACAACCATTGAGTTTGCAAATCCGCTTTCTCTTGTGGAGAAGCCAAAAAGATCCCCAAAAATATCTTCATAGCTCTGGTATTTTCCTGACTCATCTCTTGAAAAGCCACCTTTTTGTTGTTCCGCAGATTTCCACTGTTTATATTGTCTCGTTGCGTCAGGATTAAACCCGGCGTTAAGCCCATCTTCGCCAAATTCATCGTAAAGTTTTCTTTTTTTTTCATCACCCAGACAGTCATAGGCGCCTGAAATTTTTTTAAATTTTTCTTCCGCTTTTTTATTCCCAGGATTAATATCCGGGTGCCATTTTCTTGCCAGCTTGCGATAGGCTTTTTTAATTTCCGCATCAGAAGCTGTTTTTGAAACTCCAAGCACTTTATAATAATCTTTGGACATGTTTTTCTCCAGTTATGCTATGCTTCATTCTCTATTTCTTTAACATTAAGGGTACTTTTCATGACAGAATCAATGGTCAAGGAGATGGAATCTATACCTTCTTTGACCAGAAAACCTGCGAAATCGGGATACTCGCTCTGAGCCTGCCAGCAGAGACCTCTGTGGCGTGAATTCCTCCTGTAAGGATTATCGCAATAGCGGACTCTCTTCCACGTTTTTTGCCGTCTATGGTAACAACATAAACAAAGTTACACATCCTGATTGCTTCTTCAAGGGATTTTTTATGAATATTGTTTAGGGTGGCGTTTCCTGATGTCTATAAATCAATCAACAAGCCACAGATTATTTAATGGCCAACTAATTGATGCTATAGATGTTCAGATAAATAATTTCACTGCGTTATCGGTCGTCGGAGTATTATAAATCGTGTATTATGTTGTTTTTGAGATAAAAGTCTTAGATCATCAGTTTCTATGGAATCCTGATTGTCAGAATGGTCTGTTCCAGTACCAAAAGAGACGCTTGCCAGTTCAGACAGAATATATCTGTTATGGAGCTTTTCACCGTTTTATTTTTTTTTCCACGCGATTATTTTTATTGTTGTACCATTAGGAATAATTGATGAGAGATGCTTCCGGCAAGCCTGAACAAAATTTTCTGTTCTTCTTGAAGATTACGGTTTTGTCCAGTTTCATAATCATTAAAAAATCTATCGACGTCAAGGTTGCCTTTAAAGGGAGGATTTGCAAGGATTACAAGGACGCTGTTGCAGATCTCGCTTCTGCCGGTTCCCAGTTACTTGAAAAAGAGAAGATCAGAAAGGGCGATATATACCAGCCCAGGGCAACGCCCTATGATTTAAATATCCTATAACCCTCATGCCCTGTCGGGCACAACAAAAAATGAAAGATTCACCGCAGAGATCACAGAGTACACAGAGAAAAAATAAAAACATTTGCCTTGTCTCTGGTTTTTTCTCATTCCCATGCTCCAACGTGGGAATGCATACCATATGGGTTCCCACGCTGGAGCATGGGAACCAGGTAACTTTAGCCACTTTAGCGCACTTTAAACTTTAGGCACTTTCATATAAACCAATCAGCCCTAAAAGGACGTGACATATATTTATTTTTATCTATCGCCCTTTCAGGGCTCTTGGGGAATATATAATCTTTTCCTGGGGCGTTGCCCCAGGCTGGTGTTTAGCACTTTCAGGGCAGCCTGAGGAAGGAATGCCCATATTAATTTGGGGGCCTGTCTGAGAAAACCTACCTTCGGGTGAATGTATAAAACTCATTAACGACTCACTATGTTTTACCTCATTTACGTTGTTTTTTCTTCTTCTCTTATTGTTTTATGACTTTTGGTTTTGGTGCTGTCACGTCTTTATCTACTTCAGACGGTATATGTAATCTTATTTTATCGTATAGATACCACTGTCGTTCTGCGGAAAGCCCTTTGGAAGTAAAACATGGAGGTTTTTCCAACCTTTCGTCGAACTGAAATGTCTTTTTTTTCAGCAAAAAGAATGTTTCTTCTTCAGCATCAACACTACGTTTTACATTCATTTTTCCAGGTGCATCCGCCTCTATGCGGAAGTGTTGATAATTTGTTATGCCGGAAAGTTCCTTGAAAATCTTTCCCAACCAAGAAGACCATTTGCGAAACTGAAAAATTGCACGTCCATCATTGTCTCTATATGTTTGAGAAACGTTGAAATTTCCAGTCGTTGATGAATCAATAACGTCCACCAAATGATCGTAAGTGTATACTTTCGAACGTCGATATTTCTTTTTTATCAATCCAAAGTAGGCGTCTGGTGAAAATTTTGTGTGTCCAACTAACATGAATGAAAGAGTAATTGATTTGTGCTTTCCCGTCATAACGCGATACATAAGGTATTGTATGACGGCATTGTTTTTATTCTGACCAACACAATTATCTGCGGTTAGGAGCACATGACTTTCTTTTAGACCATAGCGCTCAAAGTAATGATCAAGCAACGAGATGACGACATCCGCACCTTTACCTGGGAAATCAGCTTCATCAATAAGATAGTTGACTTGCTGTGGCAGAGCCTCGCAACAAATGCCAAACAGTTGCGCAATACGAGGCAACTTGAAGTAGATTGGTCCAACTTGATGATCTTCATAAGGAATGTGCAGTTGTTGTGCAAAATCCCACGAATAGTGCATTACCGAGTCTTTATTATCACTTAACTTTTCATTGGGTAACACCTGTTGGTAGGATTCCTTTGATAGTTGGATTGATTCTCGGAAGTAGTCCCGTTCTTTCTTGGCTGCGAGAAGATGTTCCTTTGCCACTGTCAGACATTCCAACTTGTAATCTTCATCACCAGAAGCTATCGAAACATTAATGAGTTTCTTATTATCCTCACATGTCATACATAAATCACTTTTCGGTTTTGAAAATACAATGTTGGGGAAGTGTTCAATCCATATTCTTCTGAATGTTCGGTGTTGGACGGCGTTGGTGTTATTAAGAGCCATGCTTTTTTGATAAATTCTATGAACAAACATATAGTTCATGACAGTTGGTAAATACACCTTTAAGCGCCCCTTTTCCGCACGTAAATCACGTCCAGGATCAGGAAGACCATGTACGGCGACAAAGTTTTCAATGAATATCTTCACATTTTTCTTATCTTTTGGTTTGCAGGCATGTTTTGGTGTTCTTCCGGTATTACCATGGTTTAGCGGTAGTGTTCCTATTTCAGTCAAATATTTCTGATGCCGTTTTAACCGATCAATTGATTCTCCATGATAAAACAAGAACATTGTGCGACATACAGGACGATCAGCATTAATGAAGTAATCAAATTTTTGTCTTTCTCTCAGTTTGATTGTACGCGCGGATACTGACTGCTTGGAAACTCGTATGAAAGTTTGGAGTTTGCCGATGATAAAGCTGTGTTTTTCATTCCATGACATCAACCGGAAGTTTTCTCGGGATTCGATAACTTCGCTGACAGTGAACAGTCTTTGGCAATTTTCTCCACACGGGCACGGAGTTGACAGGAACTGAGAAATTAGCCTTTTTTCCTCAACAGGATTTATCGGTCTCGATGTCTCAATCTCTTGGGAGGCAGATGAAAGGACAACCTCGTTAAATTTATCTAAAAGGAAGGGGCGCAGATATTCTTGTTCAAGTTCCTGAAAAGATATTTCAAGATCTTGAAGCCGTTTATCTATATGATTTTTTTCTCTTTTCATAAAAGGAAAATACCATTCAACTCAGGATTATCCAATAAAAAAAATGATTCACCCTAAGGTAGGTTTTCTCAGACAGCCCGCCATTTTATGTTCAAAACCTATAAAATAAAAACAGATAAACACCTTCGTGAGTTATTGGATAAATTGAAAGCAGCTCTTTTAAATTCTTTACAAATTGTCAATTACCCTACCTCATTAAGAGGGAAAGCAGCTATCTTTAAGTGGAACCTGAATTATAAAGAAATTGATAAAATAAATAATGAATTGCTTAAGAATATTTCAAACAAAGCCGGAGTTTATTTGCTTTCTACATATGAAGGACGAAGAAGAAAAATATTGTACATTGGCCAAACTCAATCCAAAACTGCAAGACAACGAATAAGGTCTCATATTGTTTGGAGAAACAAAAAAACAAAATCAGGAAAAATAACTGGTTCACAATTCGACAAAGTACAGAAAATAATTGTTTCAGGAAAAAAGTTAAATTTTTCATTCGTCGAAATTCAACCGGCCTCTCTCAGGCATTATATTGAAGAAAACTTAATTGAAGAATTAAATCCCCCTTGGAATAAACACAAAACAAGTAAGTACCTAAGTATAAGTTTTCCGATATCTTAACAACTTAGATTCTTTAAAGAAGCTTGATTATTGGAAGGTATCTACCTAAAAATTTATGCTCGGGTACTTAAAAAAAAGGGGGGCAGTTGGGGACGTCCATTGGAATATTGATTGACAACCGAACAAGATTAAGTTATAGAATTTTTATGCCAAGAAAAGCTCGCATAGATACCATAGGGGTTTTACATCATATAATATTACGAGGGATCGAACAAACCTGACCTAAATCTGTGCGCCTGCCTGGGAAGTTATTTCGTCCCCGTTCCTCTAAATGACATTAGCAGCTTTATTCAAAATCTCGGAAGCCCACTGATTGATGCTCTTTCTACTCATTTTGGCAGCAGTAGCAACAGTGGCATGAGTGTTTGATGAAACCCGCAGCATCAGTTTACCAGAATAAATTTTTTGTGCAAGCCTGCCTGTTTCTGCACTGATTGCAAGCTAGCTATTGACGGATTCATGAAATGAACTTTTCAGTTCATTAACCGTTGTGCCATGAAATCCAACAATATCTTTAATACCGGCAAGATGACCGACGAAAATGCGATTTTCCTCCTCATACTCAATGTGGGCAACATAGCCTTTATATTTCATCATATTCATATTTTATACCTGCCTGTTCAAGAAATTTACGAGCATCTTTCATTCGATACCTCAACGCTTCTTTATCAGGGTGTGGGCGATGAAAATCTACTCGAATATTATTTAAAACAAAACTGACAGCAGAACCAGCCATTTCAGTGCGGATCGCACCCAAGACCAGAAATAACGCCTCAATTTTGCGCCATTCAACATTTTTATTTACTGGATTCGTAAAGATTATTTTTAGCGTTTTTCTATGCTTGCTCTGGCATTGAGCAGTTGCATTTTTAAAAAAAAGGGATATTCTTTACCTTGTTTTGATCAGCGATGAAATTGATCTCATATTATCCTGAAGGGATTAGGTCTTATAGCCGGTGGTTTTAACCACCGGTAAAATATATTTAAGGTAATTAGGGACATGGAAAAAAATAATCATCCCAATTAGAATCCCCGCTTCAGGCTGCTTTTGCCCGATCCCAAATTTCAAAAATCTTGAAATAGTTCACTATTACTGCGCCTTTTAAAATTTACGATCGACCAAAATCAACCCAAATCCGGGCGTTTCTTGGAACGATTATTTTTTTCCGAGTCCCTTAGTCCTGAAA
>JAGGWL010000137.1 GCA_021157555.1 Deltaproteobacteria bacterium
ATTAGATGTCAGGACTGAGCTATGGTGAAATTTGAAAACCTCTGGCTGTTTGAGCGCAGCGAGTTTCAGAGGTTTTCAAATTTTATTATAGCTCAGTGTTTGGTCGAAATTAGAGCCAAGCCCAAATAACTATTGAGGTTGCTCACGGACTTTCCGTGAACGCCATGGAAAAAGGAAAATATAAATTAGGCGAAGGTATCACAGGAAAGGTTATTCAGACAGGCAAGGCTGTTACAATTTCCAAAATAAGTGAAGAACCACTTTTTCTCAACAGAACGGCTTCAAGAAAAACCGCCATAGATCAGGAATTATCATTTATATGCGTACCTGTTATCAATAATAAGCATGTTATAGGGGCTCTTAGCGTAGACAAACCATATGATAAAGCTTATAAGCTTAGTGAAGGTAAAAGGCTTCTGCTTGTAATAGCCACCATGATTGCAAGACATGTTGCCAATTTAGAAAAAATCCGCCTGGAAAAAGAGCATTTGAGACGTGAAAACAGACGATTAAGAGACGAACTTGAAAATAAATATAAAATAAACAACATTATAGGAAACAGCAACAAGATGAGAGAGGTTTTTCAAATGATCTCTCAGGTTTCCAGAAGCAACGCAACTGTTCTTATTCGCGGGGAAAGCGGCACAGGCAAGGAACTTGTGGCCAACTCCATCCATTACAACAGCCTGAGGGCAAAGCAGCCTTTTATCAAGGTGAATTGCGCTGCATTGCCTTCCAATCTGATTGAAAGTGAACTTTTCGGGCATGAAAAAGGAGCCTTTACCGGCGCTTTAAATCAAAAAAAAGGTAAATTTGAATTATCGCATAAAGGGACTCTTTTTCTTGACGAAATAGGTTCCATTGATCTTAATACGCAGGTAAATCTTCTACGTGTGCTTCAGGAAAAGGAGTTTGAACGTGTTGGGGGCGAGAAAACAATAAAGATCAATGTGCGCATAATGACAGCAACAAACAAAAATCTTGAAGATGCCGTTGAGAATGACACATTCAGGGGAGACCTTTATTATAGGCTTAATGTATTTCCGATTTATATTCCTCCTCTCAGAGAGCGCAAGACGGATATTTTGCTTCTTGCAGATCATTTCCTGGAAAAATATACAAAGGAAAATTTTAAGGAAATCCGAAGATTTTCAACTCCTGCCATAGATATGCTGATGGCTTATCACTGGCCAGGGAATGTAAGAGAACTGGAAAATTGTATTGAGCGCGCTGTATTGTTATGCGAAGAAGGCGTAATACATACTTATCATCTGCCTCCTACACTACAGACAGGTGCAGAATCTAATACATTGACGGGACTTTCTCTTGAGGATGCTGTTGCAGCTCTGGAAAAAGAGATGATAATTGATGCTCTCAAAAATACACGCGGGAATGCAACCCTGGCTGCCCAAATGCTGAAAACCACGGTTAGAAAATTTAATTACAAATCTAAAAAAAATATGATAAATTATCGTGATTATCGGTAACTTTTATTCCGCAACAATAAAAACATCGTGAAAGCCGTGCTGTATAAGTATATCTTCATATTTTGAGGCCTGCTCCAGTGTGGTGCATTTCCCCGCTCTCACCCGGTAAAGGGGCTTGTCCTCAGTATTAACTATAGTAAGATGGATATTGTTGTAAATTGGATCCAGCTCTTTTTTTAATTTTTCAGCATTGCTTAAATCGCTGAATGCCCCTATTTGCAAAGTAAAGTTGCCATTGTAATAGTCTACTGGAATAAATTCAGGCCCGGATTTAATCTTTGCTGTATTTTGCCGTACATGTCCGAGTGCAACTATCTTTACGCGGGCAGTACCTGGTCCGACTATTCCTATTTTTTTTGCGGCAGCATATGAAAGATCTATTATCCTTCCTTTTACAAAAGGCCCTCGATCATTTATCCTTACATTGATTTTTTTATTATTATCCAGGTTATATACACTAACCCAGGTACCCAGAGGAAGTGTTTTATGCGCAGCTGAGATTGCATACATGTTATAGCTCTCTCCGTTTGCGGTTTTTCTACCATGAAATTTTTTGCCATACCAGGATGCATGGCCGCTCTGGGTAAAGCCGCTGGAATGTGTTAATGGGTGGTACCAGTTGCGGCCTATCCTGTAAGGTTTGGTATAAGGTTTTGTTTTGCCGGCCGTTGCCGGAAGCTGACGGGCAGGTCTGCGGACAGGTTCCACAGTTGTGCAACTGCTTATTAAAAAAAAAGATAATATACCGGCTAATATAAAATATTTATTCAATTTTTTTACACCTAAAACCCAAAACTTAACATTTGAAATCTAACACTGTTTTTCATTATTGAGCAAAGGCAATTTTTAAAACATCCATCATTTTTTCAGCAAAGATAAACTCAATATCCTTTTGGACCTTTTCGGGTATATCTTCCATATCTTTTTTGTTCCAGGCCGGCATTATAATTGTTTTAATGCCTGATCTGTGAGCGGCCAGAACCTTTTCCTTGATGCCGCCAACGGGAAGAATTTTCCCTCTCAAAGTAATTTCACCTGTCATTGCCAAATTTTTTTGAATTGGCTTGTTGGTCATCATTGAGACCAGTGCTGTTAACATGGTTACTCCGGCTGAAGGCCCGTCTTTTGGGGTCGCTCCGGCCGGTACATGGATATGGATATCATGTTTTTCAAAAAAATCTTCATCAATGCCAAGACGTTTTGCATGTGTTCGGATAAAACTCAAAGCGGCTGTAGCTGATTCCTTCATAACATCACCCAGTTGCCCGGTAAGGGTGAGCGCTTTTTTCCCCTTCATGGCTGTAGCCTCAATAAAGAGCAATACCCCGCCGGCCTCTGTCCAGGCCAGCCCCAGTGCCACACCAGGAGTTAAAATTTGGGAACGTACTTCGGTAGAAAAATGGACAGGTCCAAGATATGAAAAAACATCCTGCTTTTTAACTGTTGCGGTTTTTATTTCCTCCTGAGCTACTTTTACTGCAACCCCGCGACATATAGTTGCTATTTCTCTTTCCAGATTTCTTAACCCGGCTTCTCTGGTATAACCAACAATTATATCATTAATTGCCCCCCTGGTAAATTTTATATGGCTGTATTTCAACCCGTGGGCTTCTCTTTGGCGTGGTATGAGATATTTGTTTGTTATTTTGATCTTTTCATCCAGAGTATAACCGGAAAGCCGCAATACTTCCATCCTGTCCAGCAAAGCGGAAGGAATGGTGTCGAGAATGTTGGCGGTTGTAATAAACATTACCTTAGATAGATCAAATGGAACATCAAGGTAATGATCCGAAAAGGAAAAATTTTGTTCCGGATCCAGCACTTCAAGCAGAGCAGATGATGGGTCACCCCGAAAATCACTGCCTACTTTATCTATTTCATCCAGCATAAAAACAGGGTTGTTCGATTCAGCCCTTCTTATCCCCTGTATAATCCTTCCAGGCAAAGCTCCCACATAAGTGCGCCGATGGCCTCTGATTTCAGCCTCATCCCTTACTCCACCCAGCGATATTCGTATGAATTTACGTCCAAGCGCTCTTGCAATGGAACGTCCCAAAGATGTTTTACCTGTGCCTGGAGGGCCTGCAAGACACAAAATAGGCCCTTTGGATTCAGGCTTTAATTTGCGTACGGCCAAGTATTCAATAACTCTTTTTTTCGGTTTTTCAAGACCAAAATGATCATCTTCAAGAATTTTTTCCGCTTTACCAAGATCAAGATTATCTTCAGTGCTGCTGTTCCATGGCAAACTCGTAATCCAGTCAAGATAAGTAGAGGCAACCGTATATTCGGATGAAGAAGGATGCATGCGTGCAAGGCGGCTGAGTTCCCTCTCTGCTTCTTTAAGCGCTATTTCCGGCAGTTTAATTTTTGCAATTTTAGCTCTGTATTCATCAATTTCTACAGATGACCCATCCTTTTCGCCAAGTTCTTCTTTTATAGCTTTAAGCTGCTGCCGCAGATAATATTCCCTTTGGCTCTTGTCCATATCGCCTTTTACCTGGGTCTGAATTTTGTTGCCCAGTTCCAGAATTTCAATCTGATGATTAACAAGGCGTGTAACTTCTTTTAAGCGTTTTTTTATATCATGTGTTTCCAGAATTTTCTGTTTTTCATCCCGGGTTGAATTTATTATGGATGAAACCATATCAGCAAAAACGCCTGCTTCCTGAATTGATTGTGCCATTAAGCCAAGTTCCTGAGGCAGACCGGGGGATAGTTGAACAATTCTTATGAACAATCCGGAAATATTAGTCTTTAATGCTTCTATCTCCTTGTCTGTCTTTTCTTCGTCCTTAATATGAACAACATTGGCAAGAAGATAAGGATCTGTTTGCGTATATTCCTTGATCCTGAATCTTTCAAGTCCCTGAACCAGTAATTGGACCTTGTTGTTTTCTGCTTTTGCCATTTTTAAGATAAGAGCGCTTGTGCCTACATTATAAAGATCGTCCTTTGATTCTTCCCGGGGTTCTGCTTTGACTTCTATCTTACCCGACTGTTTGGATGCAACAAATCCTATAATACGATCTTTTGACATTGCATCATCGATAAGCCGTATCGAATTTTCCTGCATTACCACAAAAGGTAAAACCATTTTTGGAAAAAGAACCGTATCAAATAATGGAAGAATAGAAAGGGTTTCAGGGATTTTTTCAGTGCCGATATCAATGGGCTGGCGAGGCTCCGTCATTTTAATCTCCAATTTTTTAAAATCAAGGACAGGACTTATTGATCTGATTTTTGAATCTTGTTCATAAGAAGTTTGGATAGTCTGATCTGCAGCATACCGTTTGAATATGATGCAGCTGCTGTTTCGGGATCTATGACAGCCGGAAGAAAAAGCATACGTTCAAACCTTCCATATTGAATTTCTGCAAGCCGGTAAACTGCCCCTTCCACACGTTGAGCAACTGCCCGCTCACCTGAAATCTTAACGGCCTTACTACTGATTTCTATCTCTAATTCTTCCTTGTTTACCCCTGCAATTTCAGCCAGCACGATTATCTCAGCATCGGTTTCGTAAATATCCATTTGAGGTTTCCATAAACGTTCTGAAAGCGTAAAAACAGGGTTTAAAGATCGAAACATTCCATTTATTGTTCTTTCTAAATTCGAACCTGTACGCTCAAAATCTCTGGTAAACCTTATTTTGATATAGTCCATCAGTGACTCCTTGGTAGTAGGGAGCTATTCATATTAATTATTAATCAACGGTAGTAGGGAGCTATTCATATTAATTATTAATCAACCTGCAAGAATTTATTTATAAATTTAAATATATAAAGATATGAATAGAATTGTAAAGGAAAATTTTTAGATTTATAGTTTTTCTTGACATTTTTATATAACATGCTAAATTAATGTATCATTTTAAAAAAAAATAAGGAAAAAAATTTATGCTGAACAAAGTTTTTCCCTTTCTTAACTGGTTTAAAAATTACGGTTCTGACAGTCTGAAAATAGATGCTATTTCAGGACTTACAGTAGCTTTGGTATTGATTCCCCAATCTATGGCTTATGCACAATTAGCAGGGTTGCCGCCATATTACGGGCTTTATGCTTCATTTTTGCCACCCATGCTCGCAGCATTGTTCGGTTCAAGCCGCCAGTTGGCAACAGGGCCGGTAGCTGTAGTTTCACTCATGACGGCCGCTTCTCTTGAACCTCTTGCTGCTGCAGGAAGTGAAGGATATATAGCTTATGCTATCTTGCTGGCCTTTATGGTAGGCGCTTTCCAGTTTACTCTTGGTGTATGCAAGCTGGGTCTTATTGTTAATTTTCTTTCCCATCCTGTTGTTAATGGATTTACAAATGCGGCTGCCATTATTATTGCCTCATCGCAATTATCAAAAATATTTGGCGTTTATGTTGACAAGGCTGAACATCATTATGAAACTATATGGCGGGTCTGCGAGGCAGCTTTTCATTATATTCACTGGCCGACTCTGATATTAGGCCTGCTGGCTTTTGGTATTATGTATGGCATGCGGAAAATATCACCCAAAATGCCAAATGTTCTTGTAGCAGTGGTGGTAACCATACTCATCTCATGGGCAATTGGTTTTGAACATAATCTGATTGTAGATATAAAATCTATTCAATCTCCGGATGCCATAGAACTGATTACCAATTTTAACAAACAAATAGCTATTGCCGATCAGCTTGTTAATGAACGATCAGAGGTCAATATTGCCATGGATAAGGCAGGAACCTCCCACGACATAATTGCCCTGCTTGCTGCTGAACATAATGCCAAGGTTCTCGTCGAAAATATAAATATTCTTAAAGAAAAAAAGCACTATTGCCGCAGGAGTATCAGGGATCTATTGTTTGAGGGTGTGAAGCAGCCGGATGGAACCTTAAAATTTTATCCAAAGGAAATGCTTCCACTTGACGTCAAGGGCGATGGTCGGCAATGGAGAATTAAAGCAGGCAACAGTCGTATTGATTCGGATAAGCTGCTAATGACCGGCGGCGGCGCTGTGGTAGGAGTTATTCCAAAGGGCTTGCCGGAGTTAAGCGTTCCTGAATTCAACTTTAAAATTATTTTGCATCTTTTACCGTTTACGGCCATAATTTCACTTCTTGGCTTTATGGAAGCAATCTCTATTGCAAAGGCAATGGCCGCAAAAACAGGTCAGCGGCTTGACCCAAATCAGGAATTAATAGGACAGGGTATAGCTAATATTATCGGTTCAATCGGGAAAAGTTATCCTGTTTCAGGATCTTTTTCCAGATCAGCGGTCAATCTGCAGACAGGGGCAGTCTCCGGCTTATCAAGTGTTTTTACAAGCATTGCTGTTATTATTGCGCTTTTATTTTTTACCCCCTTACTCTATCATTTGCCTCAGTCTGTTTTGGCGGCTGTAATTATGATGGCGGTTATAGGGCTTGTTAATGTCTCCGGTTTTGTGCATGCTTGGAAGGTTCAGTGGTATGATGGAGCTATTTCCATAATTGCATTTATTTGTACGCTTATGTTTGCCCCTCATTTAGAAAAAGGAATTGAAGTTGGAGTTGTACTTTCTTTGCTCGTATTTTTATTTAAAAGCATGAGGCCGACTCTCTCATCCCTTTCAAGGGCTCCCGATAAATCTTTACGGGATTCTATTGAATACGGCCTCGAAGAATGTGAATTTGTGGCCATGATTCGTTTTGAGGGCCCCCTTTTCTTTGCCAGCGCCAGCCATCTTGAAGATCAGGCTTTGGAACTTCTGCTCAGAAAGAAAAAACTTAAACACATAATTTTTGTTTCCAACGGAATTAGCGACATTGATGCATCTGGTGAGGAAACATTGTCATTATTTATTGACAATGTAAGAAGTGCTGGTATAGATATTTCTTTCAGCGGTGTGAATGAAACGGTTATGAAGATTATGAAGCGTACCCATTTACTGGCTAAAATTGGTGAAAATCACATCTATACGACCATGGAAAAGGCTTTAAGTACGATTCACAGTCAGGCTCACGCAGATGAATGGGAAGATACCTGTCCACTTCTGAAAGTATAATCTATAGATTTCTAATGACCGCCGCAACACATCTTTTCTTTTTTTGTGCCACCATGCTGATTCGAACCTCACACAGCGGGCTGGTTCTATCCAAACGCACTCTTGCAGGGTCACTTTGTGTTCCTGCTTCACTAAATACTCTAACCTACTTTTTGGGCTTGATTAAGGATGCCAAAAAATGGAAAAAAAAGTTTTTTTTAAATCTGATGATTTCAGCCTGGAAGGCTTGATAGATAGAGCTGAGAGTGACAAGGGGGTTGTTATAAGTCACCCTCACCCACTTTATGGTGGCGATATGCAAAATTATGTGGTTCAATCCATAAAAAAAGTATACAGAGAAAAAGGATATACGACTTTCCGGTTTAATTTCAGAGGAGTTGGTGCCAGCCAGGGAAATTACGATAATGATCAAGGCGAGCAAAAAGACTTGTGCGCAGCGTTATTATTTATTGCTTCAACAGGTATAAACCATGTTGAACTTGCCGGTTATTCTTATGGTGCATGGATAAATTCCCTTGTCGCCTGTAAGGATGCTTCTATAAAAAATATTGTGCTTGTATCTCCTCCGGTTGCTTTTATTGATTTTAAGCCTGTTACATCTATTCCTGGATTAAAACTGGTTGTTACAGGAACTCTTGATGATTACGCGCCACCGGATCTTCTTGAAAAGACTGTAAAGTTATGGAATCCAAAAGCAACTATTGAAATTATTAATGGAGCAAATCATTTTTACGAGGGCTATACAAAAAAGCTGGAGTCTGTTTTAAGAAAAAGGGTTTGAGAAAAGGAGATATCCTCCTGAAAGGTGATCTATTTTATGACAAAAAAAACGAAAACTGCGATAACACCAACACGTTCTGAGAATTATCCTGAATGGTATCAACAGGTTATCAAATCCTCTGATATGGCTGAAAAATCACCGGTCAGAGGGTGTATGGTTATAAAACCCTGGGGATATGCCATCTGGGAAAATATAAGAAATGTTTTAGATGGTATGCTAAAGGCAACAGGAGTTAAAAATGCCTATTTCCCGCTTTTTATTCCTCTTTCATTTCTTGAAAAAGAGGCTGAGCATGTGGAAGGTTTTGCAAAAGAATGTGCAGTTGTAACTCACCACAGGCTTGAAAAAAACGGGGAAGGAGGTCTCATCCCGGCCGGAAAATTAAACGAACCATTGGTCGTAAGGCCAACTTCCGAGACCATTATTGGAGATTCATTTTCAAAATGGGTTTCAAGTTATCGTGATCTGCCTATTTTAATTAATCAATGGGCAAATGTGGTAAGATGGGAAATGAGAACACGTATTTTTTTAAGAACAAGCGAATTCTTATGGCAGGAAGGGCACACCGCCCATACAACAAGAGAAGAAGCAGTAGAACGTACTCATTTAATGCTTGATATTTACGCTGAATTTGTAGAAAAATATTTGGCAATGCCTGTTGTAAAAGGTTATAAAACCCCTGCGGAACGGTTTCCTGGAGCTGTGGATACCATGTGTATAGAAGCGATGATGCAGGACAAAAAAGCTCTTCAGGCCGGTACATCGCATTTTCTGGGGCAAAATTTTTCCAGATCATCCGGAATTATATTTCAGTCTGCCAGTGAGCAGGAGGAGTTTGCCTGGACTACTTCGTGGGGTGTTTCCACGCGCCTGATCGGGGGGCTGATTATGGCCCATAGTGATGATGACGGCTTGGTGCTGCCGCCTAAAATTGCTTCGGCCCATGTTGTACTTTTGCCTATATTCAGGAAGCCTGAAGAAAAAACTATAGTTATGGAATTTACAGAAAATCTTTCAAATGAATTAAAACAAATTTTTTACCATAACCGCAGAATAGAAGTAGAGATTGATACCAGAGAAATCGGAGGCGCAAGGGGCTGGGACTGGATTAAAAAAGGAATACCCCTGAGGGTTGAAATCGGGCCGCGGGATATCGCCCAGGACTCCCTGTTTGTGGGAAGGCGGGATCAGGGGCATCGGGAAAAAAAATCCATCAAAAGGGAAGAGTTTATCAAGACAATCAAGGATATTCTAGATGAAATGCAAGCCAATCTTTTTGAGCGTGCGCTTGCTTTTCAGAAGGATAATACGGTGCTGATTGACACTAAAAAAGAATTTTATGATTTTTTTATCCCTGAAAATATTGATAAACCCGAAATACATGGCGGTTTTGCGCTGTCACACTGGTGCGGATCGGAAAATTGTGAGTCACAGATTAAAACGGATTTAAGCGTCACGATTCGTTCAATACCCGTCAATACTAAAAAGGAAAACGGAAAATGTGTTTGCTGCGGTAAACCAGCCGACAAAAGAGTTGTCTTTGCAAAAGCTTATTAAACAAACCAAATAAAGGGTTAAAGTCTTCATTCTTGACATCAATATTTACCAAAATGAAGACCTCACACTTTTTTGAGCAGAGCTATGATACGTATTAACGACATATTAGATAAAATTATAGAAAACAATCCTGATGCCGAACTGGATATAATTGATAAAGCCTATATCTATTCTGCCAGAGTGCATGAAGGACAGGTGCGTTTGTCGGGTGAGCCTTATCTGTCGCATCCGCTTGAGGTGGCAGGAATTCTGGCTGATATGAAACTTGATGCTGTAAGTATTGCGGCCGCTCTTCTGCACGATGTAATCGAAGATACAAACGCTACTACAGAGGAAATTGAAGAACTTTTCGGGCCGGAAGTTTTACATATCGTGTCCGGAGTAACAAAACTAAGCGTTCTTAAACTTAACGATTCCCATGCCCGTTATGCTGAAAGCATAAGAAAAATGATTCTTGCCATGGCTGATGATATCAGGGTTGTTTTAATTAAACTGGCAGACAGGCTTCATAACATGAGAACCCTTCAATTCCATAAAAAAGAGTCAAAAAAAAGGGAGATTGCAAGGGAAACTGTTGATATTTATGCTCCAATCGCCTCCCGTCTTGGTATTTACTGGATTAAAAAAGAACTTGAAGATATGTCCATGGCATATCTTTATCCGGATGAATATAATAAAATCAAGAATTATGTCAGCAAAAATACTAAGGATAGGGAAGATTATGTTAAAACCGTTATTCAGAATATTTATAATCTTGTTACGAAAAACAATCTTGAATGCAAGGTTACAGGTAGAAATAAGGGGTTTTACAGCATATATAAAAAAATGATTGAACAGAACCTGGAGCTTGAAGACGTTTATGATATTACAGCATTCAGAGTGATAGTAAATACTATACCTGATTGCTATAAAGTGTTAGGATTGATACATGCTTTATGGAAACCTATAGATATCAAGTTCAAAGATTACATTGCGCGCCCCAAGCCGAACATGTACCAGGCGCTGCATACTACAGTGATAGGCCCTTCGGGTGAAAGAATTGAAATTCAGATAAGAACCCATGGAATGGACAAGGTCGCCAAAGTAGGAATTGCCGCACATTGGAGTTATAAAGAGGGGCTGAAAGTAGATGAAAAAACAAGTAATGCATTTGCCTGGATTCAAAATCTGGTTGAAAATCAAAAAAATATACTCGATCCTGATGAATTTCTGGATAATGTAAGAATAGATCTTTTTCCTGATGAGGTTTATGTATTCTCTCCAACAGGTGAAATAAAAACACTTGCTAAAGGCGCTACACCGGTTGATTTTGCCTATATGATCCATACGGAAGTAGGTGATCAATGTACCGGTGCCAAGGTAAATGGTCATATTGTTCCTCTGAAATACAAGCTCCAAACCGGAGATATAGTAGAAATACTCACATTAAAGGGACATCATCCCAGCAGGGATTGGCTTAATTTTGTTAAAACAGTGAAAGCCCGTTCACGAATCAGGCAATGGATAAAGGTTCAGGAAATGGCTCGCAGTATAAGTTTGGGCAGGGAAATCTGTGAAAAAGCTTTCCGAAGATATAAACTTAATTTTTATAAAATAGCCAAATCAGAAGAAATGGAGCATATAGCAACCGATCTTAACTTCAAGACTACCGAAGATCTGATAGCAAGCATCGGCTTTGGCAAAATTACTGCCACACAGGTAATAGGAAAGCTGATTCCTGATACGGAAACAGAAGAAGCGCCGCCTGAGGAAATTGCCGCTCATGTACACAAGAAAAAAACCGCAACAGGAATTCTTGTCAAAGGTGTGGATGATATACTTATAAAGTTCGGCAAGTGCTGCCAGCCTGTTCCCGGCGACCCAATAACAGGTTATATTACACAAGGTTATGGCGTTACCATACATAGGACTAATTGCGTAAACGCATTAAAAATGAACCCTGAAAGAAGGATAAGCGTAGAATGGAGCACTGAAATACCTGAAGCATATCCTGTTAAAATAGTAACCTATTCAACGGACAGGATAGGGTCATTGGCAGATCTTGCATCCAATATCAGCAAAAAAAATGCTAACATCCTCAATGTGAACACAAGAACCGAAGACAACGGAAGCGTAACAAGTTATTTCACCATATCTGTAAAGGATATCAACCATCTTGAGAGCGTATTGTCTGCCCTCAAAAGGGTTGAAGGAATTCAGGATGTTAAAAGAATAGATAGATAAATAAACTTGATCTAAAAATCTATAGAAAAATCAAGGTGCTTTAATAACATGTCCGGCTTTGATGCATTTGGTACATACTTTTATTTTTTTAACACTACCTTTATAAAGTACTCTTATTTTTTGAAGGTTGGGATTGAAACGACGTTTAGTTAAGTTATGGGCATGACTGACATTGTTGCCGACCATCGGTTTTTTTCCACATATTGCACATATTTTTGACATACTTGTCCTCATTCTGTAGAAATCTTTACAGGGAGCAAAGATATATTTGTATATAAAAGCATTAATAATATATTACAAAATTAAGTATGTAAAGTATTTTTTTTATTTTGTCCCCATTTTAATATAACCAGCGTGCCCTGTAGGGCACAACAAAAAATGAAAGATTGTAGAGACGCAAAATTTTGCGTCTCTACTTTATAGTACCGGATTGGTTGTGTGTAAAATTCGATCCAGCTACAATATATTGTGGTTAAACCAGCACTTTCATATAAAAATTAAAGGCTTCCTGTCATTTTTTCTACAGCAAGATTGACCTCTTGAGCAATACCCTCCATATCTTCAGGTACAAAGTTAAGATAAGCCATAGCCCCATCTTCCACCTTCTCCATAAAACCTTCAAGACCAATGATTTTCATTGCAGCTATTAAATCAGCTGCATGAAGAATGTATGCCATCCTGTTGCCGGAAGATTGCGATGGATAATGATGATATCTTATCGCAATATTTTGTTCATCCGGAATATTCCATTTTTTGCATAATCCCGAAGCTATTTCTGTGTGATCAAAACCAAGAGTGTTTTTTTCGGCTTTTGTTGTATTATTTTTATTTTTTTTTAATTCTTTTTCAAAAATTTCTTTTTTTACAAAAAGATACTTATCTAGTACAAGTTTGCCGGAATCATGAATCAAGCCGGCTGAAAAAGCTTCATTTTCAATAGCAGGATGTTTTTTGGCCGCAATAATCTTTGCTGCAATTGCAACTGCCAGTGAATGCCTCCACAATATCCCTGAATCCATATTATAACCCTTTAATTTTTTGCCAAGCAGGGTTGATGCTCCTACAATAGTTAAAATTTCGTTCAGTGTGTCATACCCCAGTACTACCGAAGCCTGATGTATTGATGAGACCATACCAATCATACCATAATAAGCCGAGTTTGCAGTTTTAAGAATCATTGCTGCTATGGCCTGATCTTTTTCAATAACTTGTGCAATATCTTTAAAATTTGAACGAGGATTTAACATTATTTCACGTATTTTTGAAATCACCTGGGGCATGGGAGGAAGGTCGTTCATAGTTTGTAAAATTGTATTTTTAAGAGTATTCTCCTCTGGAGAAGCGGACTTCTCAGCTGGTGGCTGCTCAGTATGTCTGCATGATGGAACATTTAATACAACTTTATCTTCCAGATTTAATTTAACCGTCCCTTTGCATTCAGGACAGGTGAAACTTGCCATTTTTTTTTGAGGGAGGCGGTCATCCGGTATTTCATATTTTTTACCGCAACCAGGGCAATATACTATCATTATAACCTTCTTTATTTAAATAAAATAAATTATTTGAATTCAAAAAACCTATGCCCATGAGCATATGGTTTATGGAAGTCTCCTCATCCAGGGACTAAAATTATAAGATAAACATGCAATAGTCATGCCTTAAGGAGTGAGGAAGGAATAACTTCCCTAAATCTGTACCCTACTTGTGGACGTTATTTCGTCCCGTTCCTAAGGTGATAAGTGTTATTTGGAACGAATTGATTGGTGGTAGCGGTACCAAATGGATATGTAGGGAAAAATTTACAAAAAAATTTTCATTGAACTTAAAAAAAATAGAAGGGAGGATAGAAAATTGAAGAAATCAAGCAGGAGTTTATTTATCATTGGATTGCTTGTTTTTGTGGTGGGTGCGTTAATTTCTGTGAATTCATTTGCGGCAGATGTAGATGTTTATGCAGAGGGCGCCTATACAGAAACCGATCTTGCTGTTTACATCTATGCGGACATTAATAATCTTAATATTTTGAGTGCCGGGGTTAAGCTTACTTATAACTCATCCGAATTGACCGTAACAAGTGCAGAGAAGAATGAATCTGTCTGGTTTCTGGGAAATGAGTCGTATATGGACACTGATATAAGCACAGTTATTATCTGCGGCAAGCTTGACACTTCAGATGAGGGCGTCCATGTTTTGGATGGTGTAAGCGGAAATAGAGTTCTATTGGGGAAAGTACTTTTTAATCGTACCGAAAACTCTATGCCATTTACCCCAACACTAAGCATTGATTATGGCAAACGAGGTCCTGAGGGCAAATACAAAAAATTTGTGGCAACCTATGGAACCGTGTTGGACAACGAAGCCTCTGGTGTTGCCTTCGTTTCAATCACGGTAAGAAAACGTGGAGATGCAAAAGGAAATGGGGATATTACGATGGCAGATGCAATGTTTGTTAAACATATGTTCCAAAGTGGACTGCCATATGTTTGCTATGCAGATGCTAACGATGATGAGAAAATTACTCAGCAATTCCCGCTTACCACCTTGCCAATTATTTTTTACCATATATTGTAAGTTTTTTAGTTCAATTGGGGCGACATCTATCCTGACACATAGGGGAACCTGCTAATTTTATGTTGATAAAATAGCGAGCTATTTTGACATTATGTCAGAAGGGGAGTCGGTGACAGGAAGCGACACGGTAAAGGTAGTTCCTTTACCGGAACTACTTTCCAAATGGATATATCCGCCCAGTTTCCTGATTATTCCTTTTGAAACGGATAGTCCCAGTCCGGTTCCCTTGCCTTGGCCCTTTGTTGTAAAAAAAGGCTCGAATATACGGGATTGAATATATTCCGGAATTCCAGATCCGTTATCTTTCACTTCAACTGCAACGAAATTTGGAATTCTATTTTTACGGATCGAAATACGGACAATACCTCCAGGTGGGAGGGCATCTACAGCATTAAGTATTAAATTTACAAATACCTGTTTAAGCATTTGCTCATCGCCATGTATGTTTGGAAGTTTTTTATCGAAATCAAGTTCTAATATAACCTTGGCAAGTTTAACCTGATTTGCGACAAGCCGAACCGAATCATTTACAATTTTTTCTATTTTCAAAGGTTTAATATTGGTTTTACTTTCCCTCGCGAAATCGAGTAATCCCTTGACTATTATTCGTGATCTTTCGGCTTCATTAATTATATCATCAATCATTTCCAATTTTTCATTATCCGGTAATATTTTAAAATCTTCTTTAAGCATTTCAGCCGTCAGCATTGTATTATTCAGGGGATTATTAAGTTCATGTGCCACCCCTGCAACCAGGGTACCGATGGCCCTTAATTTATGGGATTCCAGGATAATGTTATGCCGGTTGTTAAGCTCCTTTGTCATCCGGTTAAAGGCATCTGCAAGTCTTGAGAATTCATCTTTATATTTACTCTTCGATACAATAGGTGAAAAATCACCTTCTCCTATTCTTTTAGTGTACTCCATTACGCGCTTGAGATTTATCATCAACTGTCGAGTAAATAAAATTACAAAAACAACCATTACAAGCAGCAAGATTGATATAAATAAAAAAGGGATTCTCTTGGCCAGTAAAAACATATGGGAAACAGAGTTACGTTCTTTTTTAACAAACTCCTGCGCAAATGATACCATTTGTCCGCCATATTCCCGAAGCATTGGTACAATTAAATCCCTGCTTTTGCTATCTTTGGCATTTTTAAGCTTAACCAGTTGATTCCAATAGCTCAACATGTACTCAGATTGTATCTGAAAATTTTTTTCCCCCATAATTTTTTTAATTGTTTTTTTATTTTCGTTCAGAACTTTTTTTGCTCTGTTCAAATATTCGAAAGCCTCATCAAGATCAGTTCCGTAGAGAAGGTAATTCTTTTCAAAACGTCGAGCCTGCTGTATTTCAGCCAAATAATTATCAGTAATTACAAGAAATTCTATCGTATCCTCAAGTGTTGAAATTATCCAGAAAGACCAGAGAGATATGACCACACATAAAATGAAGAAAAGGGAATAAGAAACGGCTATTTTGGTTCTTATACTAATTGAAGCACGTTTTTCTGATTGGAAATTTTTCGCCTTTTTATTATCATCCGATTTCATAGCAGGCTGTAGATACATCAAGAATCCTCTTTTTTTTATTTTATGCAAATACCCCGTATTCGCCTTTAAGAAAATAATTTACATAAAGCTTTACATTAGAATCTTTTTTAAAAACAGCATCAAGCTGGCTGGCGCAGATCATTAGCCGGCCAAGGATTTCCAGGGCATTTTCGGAATCCTGCCGAGGATAACTTCTCAGCCAGGCTGTGACCAGATCTCCCTTTCGATTAACTTTAAATCCTGAGTGGCGCAGTACTAATTCTAAAAAATGAGCACGTTTCACTCTATTTTCATCACTAGCGCCACCACCCCTGAATCTGAAATGGACATAATTATTTTCCGTGCCGGGTCCGACCATGGCATCAACCATGGCATAATGATATGCAAACCTTGCATTTAGATTCATATAGTCTTTTGCTATGATTGCGTAATTTGTATCGGAAACGCTTCTTGGCCCCTTGTTCCCTCCAAGCACAGATTCCTTAAATTCAGACGGTATACCAGGCAGCACTTTTTTCCAGTGCTCCGGCCAGAAAATTTTTTTATCAGATATGCCGCGCCACAATGCCTTGAATGGTAAACTATTCACATCTTTTGGCTCTACAGTTTTTGTGTTTTCCGGAACTGATTTATCAAGATCAATTAATTGAAATTTTATCGGTAGACCGGTTTTAAGCTTCCTGCTTTTTTTCTTCCACCCATGTTTTTGCTCATCTCCAAACCCAAACATTGAACGTACAGACATTTCATGCATGAATCTTAAAGTATCGTGGATAGACTTACATGATTTTGCTTTGAAGGATGGAGCATCAGGATCCACAAGATTAAGTCTAAGAACAAAATTATAAAGCGGGCCGGATTTTTCATGACGGTTTTCAGATGCTATTCTGGCCAGGACTCTCTCTCTTACGCCGACCCAGCGAATTCCGCTGTAGATTTTTCTTTTGGTTGCATTGACGCTTAGGATATTTTTCTTTAAGAGTATTTTTGCATTTGGTCCAAGCCTGAAAATAGCAGGCACCGAAAATTCCCTGACCAGAGTCGCCAGATGCCCCACCGGATTTCCTTCCATAACAAGTAAAGCTGCAATTTTAGGCAGCACAGAGGCAAATTCCGTTCCTGGTTTTTCTATAATAACAATAGTTCCTTCAGGAACATCAGAAATGTCAGATTCAGGAGCTAAAAACTTTACAGGCCCTTCAGCACGGCCTGGAAAAATTGTAATCCCGCCCTCAAGTATAGGCAGGACATCTTTTTTCTTTGCAAGTTTGGCGGCAGCCTCTTCAGCCGTATGGGGTATGCTCAACTTGCGCGCTTGTAATAAATATATCTTTCCATCTTTGGCCATCGCCCATTCTATATCCAGATCAGAATTAAATTTTTTTGCCGCTTCAAGCGCCAGAGCTGCAATTTCGAGAAGCTTTTCGGTTTTAATATAATTTACTGCAGTATCTGCTTCAGTCTCCTTTCCGGTCTCCCTGGATGCCGGGATTGTTTGTAAAAGTTGCGGGTGCGGTTCTTTTGAAATAAAAAATGTATCTGCCGATTCTTCTCCTTTTACCATCCTGTCTGCAAGACCAGGCACAGCATTTATAACCATGGTATTTGAGTCGGAATCTTTTATATTCGACGTGTATATAACTCCTGCGGCAACAGGATCAACCATCGACATAAAAAGAACGCCCATAGGTGTATCTATTTCGTGCAAACCGCTGTGGAGTCTGTATCTAACTGCCCGCTCTGTAAACCTGCCAGCCAGAACTTCCAGATAAGCTTTGACAAGATCTTCTGCATTAACCCGGAGTTTGCTATCAAACTGACCCGCAAATGAATGTATTCCGTCTTCATAAACTGCTGATGATCGAACTGCCCATAATACATCATAAGAATCTTTTGTAACAAGATCGGCATATTTATTTATTTCTTTTTCAATCTCTTCAGGAACATGCGCTTCTCTTATCCACCGGCGGATGGTTTGAATTCTGGATTTAAATTGATTTTTATCAACAGTTACATCAAGATTCTTTAGAAGAATACGTATCCGCTCCTGCAGATTATTTTTTTCAAGTATTAAATTATAGGCAACTGTAGTAACAATAAATCCGGAAGGAACCGAATCTCCTAAATGTTGCTTCAAAAAGTATACTCCTGATGCCTTTCCGCCAATTAAATCAGGATCAGGCATTGCATGGCTGCCGATCTCAAGCGCAAGCGGCCGGATTTCGGTAGACTTACCTTTCTTAAACAATTTATCTGTTTCATTTCGGAGTTGAAAAATTATTTCCGATAAATCGGAATACCGGTTTCCAGTAAGCAGATTAAGTTCCTGAGCCATGAGTAATGTTTCCGTAATGAGTCTTCTGACAGAACGTTTTATTCTCGCATCATAGTGACGCATATGGCTTAAATCAGCTTCAAGATCATTTAAAATCTGTAAAGCGCTGCCATTTTTATTTAATAATGCGCGCAGAGTTTCATAGCGAAACCTGAAATTATAGTCCATTTCGTAATTTGCGATGTTTTTAGAATTCAAATTCATTATTACTCTCCATTATGAAGCAGGGACAAAATATTATGCTCTTAGTTCTTTTGACGCACGCTTTATTATTGCCCTTAAATCAGCGGGCTTAAAGGGCTTTGCAATAAAATCAAAGGCACCTTTTGAAAGCGCTTCACGGGCTATCTCAACAGTAGCATAGCCGGTAATCATTATTACCTTTGTATGGGCTGATTTTGCAAGAACCCGTTCAAGGATTTCTATACCGTCAATTTTTTCCATTCTAATGTCGGTTACCACAATATCAAATGGCTCTTCATCAAAACGGGCAAGGGCACTCTCGCCATTTTCAAATGTTTCAACGATGTCACCTGATTTTTCCAAAGCAGGTTTAAGCCGTTTGCCAACTATATTCTCATCATCTATGACCATTATTTTAAGCTTTTTTGCTTCCATATCTTTTCTCCCATTTCTAATTACATCTGCCGTAAATCTCTATGAAATAGATTACGGCCTATTAAAATAAGGTTATCTTCAATTGTTTCAGATGCGGCACCAAGACTCCAGGCAAGTTGGCCGTAATCTGTTTTTTCTATATGGAATCCTGATGAAAGGATATTTTCTATTTTTACAGAGTGATCTGCAAAAACAAAGATAAAATTCGACTTTTTATAATCGCTTGCGGTTGCTTCTAATCGAAATTGAAAATCTGATTTCAAAGTATTAAAACTTAGGCTATATTCGCTTGCTGCAGCAATCCAGGTTGCAGCCTTTTTTTCATTTTTGGAATCTTGTAATGCTCGGCCATTATATACATCCATAAGGAAATATTTAAGTGGAATAGAGTTAATATCATCAAGGGTACGTATTTTTGGTGAAACAACAGCATCTTTCCACAGGTCAATTAGATAAATATTACTGCCTGGATCTTTTGAGATACCGCTTTTAAAAAGAGCCTCGCTTTTTAAAATATTTTTTGTTTCAAGAGATTTTAGAACATAAACATAAATTTGTAGCATGAAATCCATTACGGTTTCGCCTGGATCAGATGGATCTCCTTTAAACCATTTTAGTACTTCAGAAAGCAACTTATACTCAGGATCTACTGAGTTTAAGTCAGATGAATCTTTATTATTATCAAAACTCTTTTCTTCAGAATATCCACCCCCGCCAAGCAACTCTTCGGCCTTTAGCTTGTGCTTATCGTACTGTGTGTATAATTCCTTACCACTTTCCGGAGCAAGCACGCATGCATCATAAATCATCAAGTCCAGCCTTTCCACCACATTGTCGATAAGAGAGGTTACATAGTGACGATCAAGGATGTATTCTCCAAGAATTTTCTCATACCCGTCCTCAAAAAGATCTAACAAGGCTTGAGCATTTTCAAGCAATTTTCTAAAGCGGATCGTTTCTATGCAAAAATCTATAATATCAGGATTTTTATGCTTGACAATTTTCAGCTTTTCTAAAATATTCATTGCCGTTTCTCCTTAAGCAAAAACATTTTTTTTAAAAATAACAATCTATCTAAAATCACTAGCAGCATGTACTTCAACGTACTCTACACCATTAACGCCCCCGGCTAATTTTTTAATCACTCCGGCTATTTTCTGTTTTGTTCTTTTTTTTATTTTTACTTCAACAACTATCGTGCTGCCATCCGCCCTCACTTTTACATCCGGAAATTGTTCCATCAAAACTACCCGCGCTCTGCAGGCCAGGTCTTTATTCTTGAGGCAATTAATAGAATAAGTGATAGGTTGAAATTTACGATATACCGTCATACCAGCGATGTTTTTAGTTGCTTCATCCTGGTCTATCTGACTCAAATTTATCACCATATCATAATTGGAAGGATCTGTTTCATCCAGACCGAAAGCATCCAAAGACCATTGTTTACGTTTTTTTACCTTACGTTTAAGCAATGTTTCTATTTTATCCGCCGAGCCACCTGCTTCTGAAGATAACTGAGAGGCCAATTTCTTAGAATCAGAGAGAACTCGCACCTTTATGAGGTGAGAAACACCCAGAACATAAAGATGGGCAGCCAAACCATGGCAAACTACGTTGTCTCCCAAAAGTTTTCCAACAGTTGCTTCTTCTATGCAGGCAAGGAGCCTGTTTCTGAGTTTGGCTGAAAGACCGAATAAAGACGGAGTTTCTTCGAGCGCTTTGATAACTTGTCCCTTTTGAAGATTAAATTTTTCAGCTATCGGAGCCAAAATTTCACGATCCACATAATTGTATTCAGTCGCTTTTGCTATTTTTTTACTAATTTCCCTGCCCGTCTCATAAGAATCGGAAGAAATAATAATTATAGGCATGATTACATCCTCTCACTTAGCTCTTTAGATTGCATTTTGGGGGATGGGTATCCCGGCATGCACTTCTAAATTATTAATACCCTTTATCTCGCTTTTTATGTTCATGATTATTTTTTTCAATTTACTGCTTTGAGCGTCACTCTCCTTTGTGTAAACGAGCACGTTGCCATACTCACTTGTCACTCCAACATCAAAGAATGAATCCACTATGGCCGCCTTAACCTGACAGGCCATGGCCAGATCATCCATTTTTTGCTGGCCGCTTTCAGTAGTTTTAAATTGTTTGTTCAAAGCAGCCTGACAAACAAAATCTACGGCATCAGAAACTGTCAGTTTCTGGATATGAATTATTAAATCATACAGTGAACTGTTCCAAGGATCAATCCCATAAAGGGCTTTAGACCATTTTCTACGCTCCTGATCATCCTTTTCTAAAAGCGTATGGGCCTCATCCGCACTTATATGTTCCCTTTGTTTTTCAGCCTCAACTCTGTCTGCCATATCAGCAATAATTCTTACTTTGAGTACGTGAGGCACACCAGTGAGCAACAAGTGACCGGCAAGGCCATGATAAACAATATTATCCTCGACAACAAGAGATGCCAAGGCGCTGCGAATGTAGGCAATAAAAATATATTTGCCGTGTTTAAATTGCCCCAAAATTGAGGGAGCATCATGGATAGCACGAATTAATTTTACCTCTGGAATATGAAAGCGCTTACTTGCATCCAGAAGAACATCCCGACTGATACACTTATAACCCAAACGTTCAGCTACTTTTTCAGCAACTTTTTTACCATTACTGTATGATCCGCGTGATATCGTTATTATAGCCATTTCATTTTCTGTTCCTTTCTTCTTA
>JAGGWL010000005.1 GCA_021157555.1 Deltaproteobacteria bacterium
GAATTATCTCCATTGGTATATCCGAAGATTGTACAGAGTATTACATTTCAGAAAGAGATTATGTATATGCCTTTGACGTGGGAGAAAGTTGACAAACCGGTGAGTTTGTTTGATTATTATGATTCAATCAGTAAACCGAATCCGGTCGGATTGGTAAAAAAATATACGATTGGATTACCGGGAGTGGTGTTGGGATTATTAAAAGGGGAAAAAGGCAAAGAGGAGGATAAATTGGGGGTGGGAGGGAAAGAGTTGGTTTTTATAACCAAGGATGAGAAAGAAATGCGAGAAATGTTGGAAAAAAAATTGACTTTGGATGTGAATGAAAAGGAGGGATACATTACGTTGACTGCAAAGGCTCCGGAAGCGTTTGCGGCAGCACAAATGGCACGGAAAGCTCAAAAATTGTTGCAGGATAAAGTTACGGAGTATAAAATTGATAAGGCAAAACAAAACCTGGCTTTTGTGCAGGAATTGTACAAAGAGAAAAAAAGCGAATTTGAGCAGGCACAGGATCGTTTGGCGCGGTTTCGCGACCGGAATCTCAACTTAAATTCGGCGATGGCATTAACGGAACAGGAACGGCTTCAAAGTGAATATCAATTAGCTTTCTCTGTTTATACTGAAGTGGCCAAGCAGTTGGAGAATGCAAAAATAAAAGTCAAAGAGGACACTCCTGTTTTCTCTATTATTGAACCGGTCAGTATTCCGATTGAAAAATCAAAACCTAAAAAAGCAATGATTTTAATAATCTGGATTTTTCTGGGTGGTTTGGTGGGTGTAGGTTTGATATTTGGGAAAAACTATTGGAAAGTAGCGAAGGAGAAGTGGAGAGAGGAAGAATAGTTTTCAATGCTGCAATATAACCCCCTAAACAAATAAACGAATAAACAGATAAACAGATAAATACTCCAAAAAAATACCAGTGTCCGCAGAAGCTTACTTTGGGAATATGATCCGGACCGGTTCAACTGGCAACTGATGAGAAATATCGTTGTACAACGGGTGGTGGAACGAGGACGGATGGATGATTTTTATTTTTTATATGTGCTCAATATTCAACAGTCAAGGAATACTTGACAGTTCAGCAAGAAGGAAAGCGTCAGGTAAAAAGAAAGGTTAAGTATTACAATCCGGATGTCATTATTTCTGTTGGATATAGAGTAAAATCCATACGTGGTATCCAATTCCGTATTTAGGCCAACAAGGTGCTGAAAGACTATTTGTTAAAAGGATATGTCATCAACCACCGGCTCTCTGTCATTGAAGAAAAACTCTATGATCCATTCTTTGCCGGCTGGATTACTATGAAAAGAAACAGCATTTTTCATTATTCATTTTCAAAACGCTGAACGCTAAACACCTTTCTCCACAAAAGAACAATATCAACAAAAACCTTTCGTTATAAACGAAAGAAAATAAAAATGAACAAGGAACAACTAACTGAAATATTCTTTGACCAAAAAGAGATTTTCAATGCCAAAAAGGGTTTGATCGACAGGGCCATTGATTTGTCTCCTTATATCAACACATCCCAAATTGTGGTGATTACCGGTGTTAGAAGATGTGGTAAATCGTCCCTGCTCTTCCTCCTCAAACAAAAAATGCAACTCAATGACAATGCGTTTTGTTATTTCAATTTTGATGACGAACGCATCGGGAACAAACCGGAACTGTTAGAACAAATTGACAATTTGCACAAAGAACTGTATAATAAGGATGCCGTTCTTTTCTTTGATGAGATACAAAATATCAACGGCTGGGAAAAATTTATCAATCGTCTTTATGAACAGGGAAGAAAAATATTCATTACCGGTTCCAACGCTTCGTTGTTGAGTTCCGAAATATCCACTACGCTTACCGGAAGGAACAAAACACTGGAGTTGTTTCCGTTTTCGTTTAAAGAATATCTAAACTTTATAAAGTTGGAATTTAACTTAAAAACACTATCTGCCAATACAAAAGTCAGGCTTACCGGAGCTTTTGACACCTATCTGAAAAGCGGTGGTTTCCCCATGGTGATACGCGAAAACGATCCCGAACTTTTGGATAACTATTTTAAAGATATACTTTACCGTGATATTATTGCGAGGTACCGGATAAGCCAGGTGGACGAAATCAAGCAATTGGGACTCTATTTCTTTTCCAACATTGCTAAGATTTTCTCCTATTCCACATTACAGAAAATCACCGGAATAAAAAGCCTTTCCACTGTAAAAAACTATTTGGATTATTTTTCGATGTCGTACTTGTTTTTTTACCTGCGTAAGTTCGATTATTCCGTCAAAAAACAAATTTTAAACTCCCGGAAAGTTTATTCTGTTGATCATGGCTTTGCCAACCGTTTGGGTTTCAATTTTTCTAAAAACAGAGGAAGGATACTGGAAAACATGGTTTTAATTGAGTTGCTGAGAAACAACAAAGAGGTTTTTTACCATTCGGGAAAGAAAGAATGCGATTTTGTGGTCCGGCAGGGATTTCAAATCACCGAAGCTATCCAGGTTGCTTATCATCTGAACAAAGAAAATGTTGAACGTGAAGTCTCCGGCCTGCTCGAAGCCATGGAAAAATTTAACCTGAAAAAAGGATTAATACTTACATATGATACAGATATCGATGCTGCTGAAATCCCCGAAACCATCAAAATCATACCGGTATGGAAATGGCTTTTGACGGGAAACAAATGAAAAGGTAAAAGTAAAAAGGCAAAAGTGAACGAACGTGAAACAAATGAATAATGAAAAACGAAAAATGAATAGTGATCAGCAGGATTGCATACCATGAATCGAATATTTTTCACTTTTCATTTTTCACTTTTCGTTCTTCACTCATCACTCTTCACTCTTCATTTTTCACTCAAAACGTCCAAACGCTGAACGCTAAACATTTCTAAAATGAAAGTCAATCATAACAAAGAAATAGAAGATTTTATAAAAGACCACAGCGACCTTTTCTGGTACACCCCCGAAGAGAAAAAAAAAGAGATAAGCCTTGAGCTGTTGATGGAAACCGTTTTGAATTACGGAAGTCTAAAAGATAGTTTGCATCTGATAAAATTGACAGGAAAGAAAAAAGCCCTGCAAATTTTGCAGAATGCCAAAGGGAGAAAAAAAATGAACTACTATCCGGAAATTTATAATTTCTTCACGCTCTACCTGAAGAAAAATGCATAAAGAAATACTAAATAAAAATCAACTTGAACTTTTACCCCTTGTCAGGCTTTTTAAACGTGAGTTTTATCTCGTGGGAGGAACAGCCATTGCACTACATATCGGACATAGAAGATCCATTGATTTTGATCTCTTTAAACAGGGCAGGTTAGTACATTATCGGATATTAAAAAAATTAGATGTTTATAAACCATATACCGTTACAAGGAGAGTTGAAGAACAATTAAATTTGATATTAAAGAAGGTTAAATTTACTTTTTTCGAGTATCCCTTTCCTGTTGAAGTCGATTGTAAATTTGAAGATATTATAAAATTACCCGATTTGTTGAACCTCGCCGCTATGAAAGCTTTTGCCCTCGGACGCAGGTCAAAATGGAAAGATTATGTCGATCTTTATTTTATATTGAGAGATCATTATTCACTAAATAAGATTATCGAAAAGTCTTCGACTATTTATGGTGAACTGTTTTCAGAAAAACTCTTCAGAGCACAATTGAGTTATTTTGAAGATGTTGATTACAGCGAAGAGGTTGAATATCTCGTGAAACAACCCTCTAATAAGGAGATAAAAGAATTTCTTATCGAAAAAGCACTTGACATAGAATAATTGCATCGAATGAAAATTATTGCCCGTTTATCAATAACGGATTTAATAATGAAAAACGTTACCTCGCTGCGCTCGTCGAAATGACAGAAAAGCAAAAAGCATTTACATTGAACAAAGGTTGTCATGTCGAACGCAAGTGAGACATCTCCCGAGAATCGAAGTGTGAACATAAAGAAAATAAGTCGCCCAACGTCCAACGCCCAACGCTAAACGCCAAACAAAACTACTATTGTAACACAGATTACCGTAACCTGAGTTACAGAAAGACAAACCTATGAAATTCTATAATCGCAAAAACGAACTTTCATTATTGCGTCAGACAAAGAATCTGTCTAAAAAATCCGCAAAGATGACTTTTATTGTGGGCAGAAGGCGTATCGGTAAAACAAGCCTTGCCATTAAAGCCTTTGAAGGTCATAAATATATATATCTGTTTGTTGCACGAAAAAATGAAGCATTACTTTGTACGGAGTTTGTTAATGAAATAGAAAATGCCTTAAAAATTAAAGTGTTCGGTGAGTTTAAAACTTTTGCCCTGCTTTTTGAGTACTTACTTGTTACAGCACAAACTACTCCTTTTACACTTATTATTGATGAGTTTCAAGAGTTTTACAATGTGAACGCCACTGTTTTTAGCGATTTACAACGACTTTGGGATAAATATAAAAACACTTCCAAAATAAACCTCGTGTTGAGCGGTTCGGTTTATTCTTTAATGAAAAAAATATTTGAGAATAACAAAGAGCCCCTTTTCGGAAGAGCCAACGAACGTATACACTTAAAGCCGTTTAACCCTGTCGTTTTAAAACAAATACTAAAAAAGGAGTCTTCTGATAGCGGCAACCACAACCTTTTGGCATTTTATACATTTACAGGAGGGGTGGCTAAATATGTTGAATTATTTGCCGATAAAAAGGCTTTTTCCCTTGATAAAATACTCAATGAAATATTTAGAGAAAATTCATTATTAATAGAGGAAGGTAAAAACCTGTTGATAGAAGAATTCGGTAAAGAATACACCACCTATTTTTCCATATTGTCGCTGATAGCTTCCTCAAAGACTTCCCGCTCGGAAATGGAATCCGTTTTGGAGAAAAATATCGGCGGGTATCTCGAACGTCTCGAAAAAGACTACCAAATCATTCAATCCGTCAGACCTTTTGATGCCAAACCGGGAAGCAGAAATTTAAAATACTTCATCGAAGACAACTTTCTGCAGTTTTGGTTCCGGTTTATTTATAAATACAGAAGTGCCATCGAAATAGGAAATTATCATTATGTAAAACAAATAGTAGAACGCGATTATGAAACTTTCAGCGGGATTTTCCTTGAGAAATATTTTCGCGACAAACTTGCTGCCGAAGGAAAATATTCAGCCATTGGCAGCTATTGGGAAAAAGGAAATAAAAATGAAATTGATATTGTTGCCGTAAACAAGCTTGATAAACAGTTAATGCTGGCCGAAGTGAAACGTAATAAAAATAAAATTGACATGGATACTTTAAAAGCTAAAGCAAATCATCTCGTGAGCAAATATCAGGATTATAATGTGGTTTACAAAGCCCTCTCCATTGAGGATATGTAACGCTCAAAAGCAAAAGTGAAAAGTGAAAAATAAACGATCGAACAAACGCCAAACGCCAAACGCTAAACGCAAAACGCTAAACGCCAAACGCCAAACGCCAAACGCCCAACGCCCAACGCTAAACGCAAAACGCCAAACGCAGAACGCCCAACGCCCAACGCCAAACGCTAAACGCCAAACGCCCAACGCCCAACGCCCAACGCCCAACGCCAAACGCCCAACGCCATACGCCAAACGCGCAAACGCGAAACGACAAACGCTAAACGCGCAAACGACAAACGAACAAA
>JAGGWL010000207.1 GCA_021157555.1 Deltaproteobacteria bacterium
ATATATTTTACTCATAATAGATAATTATAAATAATAATGAATAAAATATCAATAACTATTTATAGCTCCAATTTCAGCATTTATCTCATCCATGGATATCATATCAGTCCCCTTTTGAATGGAATCGTATTGAATTGATGCCAGGACATTCGTTGCTCGAGCGCGTCTAAAAGCATGAATACTGTAATAAAAAGAAATGCCAGAGAGCCAGAAAAAGAAAATGGCAAAAACAGAAAATAAAAAACAAACGACTTCGAACCCTACGTTTTACTTCGTCCCACGAAAGCCCCGAAGCCGGATTGCTCATTAAGTTGGCCTTTCGACGAACTAATTCTTCTTTTTGCCATTCATGCACAATAACCTCTGACGGGGTAGCCGCCAAATCATCCCACAGATCTTCTACCAGTTGTAGCTTTTCTGGTGGACTCAGATCGAATATGGAAAGAGCATTTAAATTCATTGTTACCTCCTGATGGAAGAATAATATTTACGTTCGATAATTGTTTCGGTTGCCAAAGTGCAAGTTAGATTTTCTTCGCCAACGTAAAGCTGAGTGGCTGGGCAACGATAAACGAAAACCTTGGTAAAAACATAAACTGTCGAGTAAATACTGCCTTTCAAAAACGGCACGGCTTTGCCCAGTCCCTCTCAAGCGCCTTGTTCGCTATTCTATGTTCAATATATTTTTAGCTTCTTTAAAGCTAACTGAAGGAGCATTTTGTTCTTCTTTTTTTGCCTCACGCAAAATACAAAGGTCATCATAACATGCGAGCTCTTCCTGTATTTTTAAAAAGTCTTCATATGGAAGAATCGCAAATTCTTTTTTTCCATTTTTTTCAAGTATTTGTGAATTTATTGAAATCATGATGTCCCTCCTTTATTTATAAGCATCTTTACGATGACGAATTCGATAAATGATTAATTCTTCTTCCTCTATCTCAAAAAGGATTCTGTAATCTCCGACTCTTAGTCGATACTCTGGAGTAAAATTTGTTAAACGTTTTACATCTCCCTTTAGGCCACCTGACATCTTTTCAATTTGCTCAAAAATATGTGTCAGTTGAGACTTGGAAATTTTTCTACAATCTTTCAAAGCCCTTGGTTTGAATTCAATTCTATATTTCATTTGTTTACCAATGTCCAAAATTGGTTATTTTGATAGCGAACGGCGGCTGTTGAGCCGCGAGAATCGCAGTCGGCCTCCGACGACTTGTTAGCAAGCCGCCATAAGCGGCGCAGCACAAGTCGTCGGAGGTTATCAACAGCCACCGTTAGCGCCGCCGTCGTTCAGGCGGCGGCCTTGCTGACGTCGCCTGGAAGCGATGGTTCGAGAATTGCTATAGTTCTTTTTGCTTTCGCTTCAATATAAACTCCGGAGAAACCATCCAGAACGTTAGCAGGATGAGCGCAAAAAAGAGTGCATATATGATCATAAATGTCTGTTCATTAAAATCATAAAACATGATTTTGTGAATCCACTCTTTCATGAAGCTTGTCTCATATATCTGGGCTTGACCTCCTCTCACTCTCAAATTGTTCTCCCATTCGGTGAGAGGGCAGACCAAGCCAACCAAAGATTCGCAGAGAACAATTCCCATTGCCACAATGTGACAGATCCGGAATTTCCCATTTCTTACGAATTTCCGTTTTGCAAAGTGTCCTATCCATATGAATATAAACCCAAGAAAAACAAAGGTGACAACAGCAAAATGCATTATCAAAATTCCATCCGCTGCTAATAGATATTTGTTGTAGACTGGACTCATATTGATCCTGTTTCTCTCGTACGCATTAGTGCACCTGCCCTGTTAGGGTCAGGTGCAACGAATTGTTCGGCTCTTTTATTAACTTTAGAGTCTCATATTTATTGACATATCCCACTAAAAAAAACTTAGCCCAAACAAAACTTGAGGGATGTCTGTAGTGACTGTACTCATAACCCATTGAATATTAGTCTGTTTTTTTTAAAGTGCGGAAGTCGGGCTAAGGGCTTCAAATCCGGAACTGATATCCAAAAGTTCGTCAGTTATGCTTGCCTGTCGTTGCGCCCTGAAAAGCACCAGCAGATCTTCCTCCATTTCCTGGATATTTTTTTCAGCCGCCTGCATAGCCATAAGCCGGGCCAGGTTTTCACTCGCAAGGGATTGAACAAATGCCCGGTAGAGTGAAATAAACAGATATTGGCGAAACAGATAGGTAAACATATCTTGCTGTGGCAAATCCATCTGAGGGAGACAGCGACTCGGCCATTTTTTGGCGGTATACTGACCAGCCCACTCTTTATCCAAAGGAAGCAGGCGGTAAAAAATCTGTTTATACCCCCCTCTTTTTGTCAGGACGTTATGGCATACATAAAAATGTTCCAGCCGCCGGGACACCTGCCAGGACTCAATTTCTTGTATAACAACCTGGACCTGATCATTTATGCCGCTGAGGCTTTCGGCCACTGAAAAGTGATTGCCAATAGAGTATTCTCTATCCTCCAGGGACATGCTGATCTTTTCTCCAAGGCTCCAGAACGTCAAATCAAAATCTTTTTCTTTTAGCCTTTTGGCTTCTTTCTCTGCATGAGAGATGAGTATTTCATTGAATTGTCCGCACATACCCTGATCAGAACCTATGACCATACAGACAGCGCTTTTGCCGTCGGCTTTTCGTAGTATGGCAGTATCAGATCTAAAAAAAATCTGCCATCCCATGTCAATAGTACTTATATATTGTTCCAGAGATTCAACAGCCCTTTCATAACGTCTGATATTTACGGCGGACAGGTTCTTCATGGTCTTGACCACGGAGAGCAGGTCATGGGCTGTCTTAATTTTTTTATTCAAGGCATTCAAGGTTGTCATGGTTTTATCTTTATCTTCTCAATGGCATCTTCAATCAGTAAACCCAGTTTTGTCCAAATGGGATCATCAGTTCCTGCCGCAATCATAATCTCATCAAGATTCACTATTTCTTCCTTAACCTTTTCAAGAATAGCCTCTTCAGCCAGACCGATCTTTTCTAAAGGCACATTATCAAGCATTCCTTTTGTAACGGCTAAAAGCACAGTAATCTGACTGCCTGTACTTAGAGCGGCAAACTGATCCTGTTTGAGTACCTCTCGTACCCTCCTCCCATGTTCAATCTTTTTTCTTGTCTGCTCGTCAAGGCGTGTTCCAAAACGGGCGAAAGACTCAAGTTCCTGAAATTGTGAATATGAAAGACGCAGATCACCTGCCACCTTCCTGTAGGCGGATATTTGTGCCTTGCCGCCAACGCGGGAAACGGATTTGCCTACATCAACGGCCGGCAAGATTCCTTTTTGGTACAAATCTGGTGAGAGATAAATCTGGCCGTCAGTAATAGATATGAGGTTCGTTGGAATATATGCGGACATATTCTGTGCCTCGGTTTCAATAATAGGGAGTGCGGTAAGAGAGCCGCCTCCCAGTTCAGTTTTAAGATGCGTCGCCCGCTCAAGCAGTCTGGAGTGAATATAAAAAATATCGCCTGGAAAAGCCTCTCTGCCGGGCGGCCGCCTTAACAAAAGGGAAAGTTGCCTGTATGCCCGCGCGTGCCTGGTAAGATCATCATATACAATCAGCACATCCTTGCCGTCGCTCATGAATTGTTCAGCCAATGTAGTCGCAGCGTATGGCGCTATATACTGCAATCCAGGCGAAGCATCCCCTTCTGCCACGACTACCATGGTGTATGCCATGGCACCATACAGTTCGAGATCATTCACTATTTTGGCAACACTGGCGCTTCTCTGGCCGATTGCACAATAGATACAGATGACATTCTTTCCTTTTTGATTAATAATGGTGTCTAACGCGATTGCGGTCTTGCCTGTTTGTCTGTCTCCTAGAATCAGCTCCCTTTGTCCCCGGCCAATCGGTATTAAGGCGTCCACTACTTTCAACCCCGTCTCCAGAGGTTTTTCTACAGGCGCACGATCCAGAATCCTGGGGGCTTCCCTGATGACAGGCAACCGTTCTCTTTCAACTACTCCCTTTTTTCCGTCCATAGGTTGCCCCAGAGGGTCTATAACACGGCCGATAAATTTATGCCCCACTGGAACGTCCAAAACTCTATTGCTTCTAGTGACTTCATCACCGGCACGGAGTTTTTCGCTTTGTCCGAACAAAATAATACCTACTTTATCCGGCAAGATATCCAGTACCATACCCTGAATACCTGAACCAAGGAAAACCAGTTCCTCCGATTTTACCCGACTCAGACCTTCAGCCCAGATAATCCCCTGTCCAACAGACTGGATTCGCCCCACCTCTTCTGATTCAGACGAGGCCTCGTATTTTTTCACACCGGTTTCAACCGCCTGCCCCACAGCCTTCAAAACAGAATTCAGCTCATTATTTTTCATGCAGCCTCCCGGCCTTCAATGAAAAGGTCTGAAAAAATCTCCTTTTCCAATCCGCCCAGGTAGCTCTCCAAATTCCATTCAACCTTCCGGTCGCCTGCCTTGATTCGAATACCAATACCAATCTCCTCTATCACCTGGAATTGAATAGTTTGAGCTTCCTTGAAATATTCAAAAAATTGTTTGCGTATAAATTCGGATTGCTCATTGTCAAGCCTGAATCCGGATTGAATAAGCAGTTTTCCTGAAAAAGTTTGAGATTGAAAAAGGTCATCCTTTGAAACCTTTTTCAAAAAAACTGCAATTACCTGGCGCTCCAACTTCTCGTTTGCCAGATCACGCAAGACTTTTTCTCCGATGCGCATCACTTGAGATATAACTTCACCTTTGAGTTTATGGAAAAAGGCTGCTTTATCTTCGGTCAATTGATCCATCCATCTCTGCCGGAGGTCTTCAACTTCGAGTCGTGCCTTTTTTAAATTTTTATCCTGCCTTTCACGAATTTCCTTTCTCGCTTCAGCCAGTTTCTGTTCTTTTGCTTCCAAAAAATTCTGCTTTTCCCTGGCAAGCTCCTCAGAATACTGTTTGGCCTTTTTTTCCGCGCTATCTGCCTGATCTATAGCTTTGGCGATTTTTTTTTTTCTTTCCTCCATAGCTTTGATAATAGGACCATAGAGAAATCGCTTTAGCAAAAAAATGAGAATCAGGAAGTTTACAATCTGTGCCAGAACAGTAAACCAGTCAATAAGCATGGCCTATCCCCCGGCTCTGGAAAGAAAATAGTTCCAGAATGGATTGGCAAAAATCAGGATCATGGTTACTACAAAACAATAAATAGCAGTAGATTCGACCATGGCCATGCCTACAAAAAGGGTCCGGGTGATGGTACTGGTTTCATCCGGTTGCTGAGCAATAGAACTCAAGGCCTGCACAAGAGCGCGGCCCTCAGCCAGGGCAGGGCCTATTGCGCCGATTCCTATGCAGAGTCCGGATGTGATGATAGAAGTGATGGCGATCAAGCTTAAATTGTCCATAACAGGTTCTCCTCCTCTCAGGATTTTTGTTGTTGTATCTCCATACCGGCGGAGATATAAACGGCTGCCAATATAAAAAAGATGTATGCCTGTACAAGCCCGGTCAAAAGACCGAAAAGCTGCATGAAAACCGGTAAAAAGAGTGGTGCTATAACCAATAGAATCGCACCAATCATGGTGCTGCTCATTACATTGCCAAAAAGGCGTATAGCGAGAGCCAAAGTTCGGCTCAATTCGCCCATTATGTTAAAGGGGAACATTAAAAATGTAGGCCGGAAGTAGTTGCTGATGTAATTCAAAAAGCCAATCTGTGATATGCCATAAGCAGGTGTTGCCAAAAATACGCAAATAGCGAGAGCTATTGAAGTAGAAAGCGATCCTGTTGGAGGGCTAAATCCGGGTATGACGGAAAGTGTATTGGAAACCGCAATAAATAAAAAGAGTGTCCCGAGAAAAGGTAATATTCCCCTCGGTTGCTTTCTTAGAACATTATCCAGCTCATGTTGAATTCCTGAAATAATGGACTCCAGGAGATTTTGCCACGCCGGAAGCGTTATGTCGGTACTTAAACGCCTTGTCACCAGCCAGGATCCCAGGGTCAACAGTGCCATGACGATCCAGGTGAATAGAATCGTTCCATTCAGTGAAAACGGACCGAAATTAAAAAGCACAAGACTGTCAGGACTAATGTGCATGTCCATTGCCTTTCTGCACCACACCAAGTTTATGTGTTAAAAAAAACCGCATAAGGAAAAAGCCGGCGAAAGTAATAAAAAAGGCTGCAATATCTTTCTCGACAGTAATCCAGAAAAAGAGCATGACAACAAACGAGCGTATGAGAAAACTGAGCCCAAACCAGAATCCAGGGCGGGCTTTTTTAGTAAAAATACGCAACGTCCACCATAGACCTCCGAAGTAAAAGAGACCCAGAGCCAGTCCCCAAACCAGCGCCAGCCCAAAGTAAAAGATTTCAATCTTCATCATTTGCTCTATTTTTATTTATTGCCTGTTGCTGCCTGGTTACCCAGAACCAGGCATTGACACACCCGCAAACCATTCCCACAACCAGCAGCATCAGTGTCCAGGAATAGGGCCCGGGCCAGTTTACATCAATCCAGATACCGCAAAAAATAGACAAAAGAGTCGGAACAGTCACGGACCAGCCTACAATACCGAACATCCCCAACCCAAACCAGACTACATTGGTTTTTGTTTTCCGTGCGTGCAGCTTTCTCTTTTCACGGGCATCCACCTCTCCCGGGAAATCCTCTTTCAATTTTTTTGAAGCTTCAGACATTCTTGCCAACCTCCAGAAATCGATGGATAAAATCGGCCTCCAGGCGTGCCAGAGATGACAGGGTCTTCCTCTCCTTTTCATCGACCTCGTCCATAAACTCTTCCACTTTTTTTTTCAGTGTGCCAAGTTCACCTTTGATCGCCATCCTCGTGGCAATAAGGAGCTTAGTTTCCTGCTTTACCATAATACCGCCGTTTATAGCTATAAACGATTCCTCTCCAGCATCATTGAAATATGCCAAAATACCGGGAACCAGTGCCTTTACTATATCTATATGCCGTGGAAGAATACAAAAACTCCCTCTGGGACTTTCTGCCACGACCTTGCTGACCGCTGTATCTATAAAAATTTCTGAAGGATGACAGATCTGTAATCTCACAGGATTATCGCCTTTCTCAAGATTTTACCTCTTTTATGGAGCCGATCATGTAGAGGTCGCTCTCAGGGCGGTCTGAAAATTCATCGTTGATGATTCGTTCACAACCTTCAACAGTATCTTCCAGCTCTACGATGCGTCCCTCATGGCCTGTAAACTGCCTGGTTGTAAAGAAAGGCTGTGTAAGGAAGCGCTCCAGCCGTCTTGCCCGAAAAACGATTCGCCTGTCTTCTTTCGAAAGTTCTTCCAGACCGAGCATTGCAATAATATCTTTCAACTCTTCATAATTAGCAAGTGTCTTCCGCACTTCCCTGGCTACTTCATAATGACGGCGGCCTACGATTCTGGATTGGAGCATGATGGAACTCGATTGGAGGGGGTCAATAGCAGGGTAAAAACCCTCACTGGCTCGTTTGCGGGAAAGCACAATAGAAGAGGATAGATGAGAGAACGTGTGTACGGCCGAAGGATCGGTAAGGTCATCGGCCGGTACATATATCGCCTGAATAGAAGTAATTGCCCCATCCTTCGTGCTGGAGATTCGTTCTTCCAGTTCCGCAAGTTCCGTGCCCATGGTAGATTGATATCCCATACGGGAAGGCAATCTCCCCAAAAGTCCGGAAAGCTCTGATCCAGCCTGTATAAAACGAAATATATTATCAATAAGCAAGAGTACATTTTGTTTAAGATCATCACGAAAATATTCGGCCATGGTCAGAGCAGAGTGTCCAACCCGGAATCTGGCCCCGGGTGGCTCATTCATCTGGCCAAAAATCATAACCGTATTGTTGAGCACACCGGTATTCTCCATTTCCCTGTGAAGTTCTTCTCCTTCACGGCAACGTTCTCCAATGCCGCAGAAGATGCTTACGCCCTTATACTTGCCCACCATATTATGAATAAGCTCTGTTATAACTACTGTCTTACCCACTCCGGCGCCACCGAACAACCCCCCTTTTCCGCCCTGCTCTAACGGTACCAGGAGGTCAATAGCCTTAATGCCTGTAAGAAAAACCTCCTCACTGATCACCCGCCCGGCCAGCTCAACAGGACGATTATGGATCGATCGGAAGGTTATGTTTTCAACTGGCCCGAGATCATCAATCGACTCTCCAAAGACATTGAACATACGGCCCAAAAGCTTTTTTCCAACCGGCGCTTTAAGTGGCTCTCCGCGAGTCAGGACTTTATCTCCCCGGCACAGGCCGCTGGTGGAAGTCAGGGCAATACCCCGTAAGGTCTGTTCATTTAAATGGGCCGCTGCTTCAATAACCACACTGGCTCCTTCTCCAGCCCACATTACCGTATTGATGGGCGGGAGGCGCTCAGGGAAGGAGACATCAACCACGCTCCCACGGACCGAAACTACCGACCCTTCCAGGTTTATATTAGATTCATCCTGCTGGTTCATCTCTCTCGTTCCTTATAATATTTGAGAAGATCAACGATGGTGAGGTCAGCTACAACCCTTTTATCATCATCCAGAATAGGAATCTCCTTAACGTTGTGGTCGATCATGCGCTGGAGGACATCTTCAACATCCTCAGAATATATGGCAAATATTGATTCCCTCTGCATGAAGTCGCCTGCTGTTTCTGAAACAACCATGCTTACAAGACTTCGAGAATTGATTGATGGATCGTGGTAATGGAAAAAAACGTGCCTGATCATATTTCCCAGAGACAGGACACCTTTGAATCTATATTCGTCATCCACAACATATAGGTTTCGCGAGTGATCCGACGCAGCAAAAGCATCTATGATTTCACTGACAGTAGCTCGCCTGAGGACAACAGGAACTTTACGCTGTTTCAGTTGCTTCATCAAATCGGCAATTTTACCAAGACTTCTTTTGTCCTTTCCCCCTGCCATGTTGCCTCCTCTTGTTGCCTTAAAGCCACCGTCCGCATCGCCCCTTGCGGGCCCCAGCCATCACTATGATACCTCATCCGGTATTTCGCCTGCTTTTTTTAAAACATACTTCGTAAGAATCGGGCCAATGATCTCAAAAAAAATACAGGTCGTAGTGATGGTGGTAAATACTATAGCAGCAATTGTCGCGGCATGTGGCAGGTTATACTGTACGTTGAGCTGAGAGAACTCCTGCTTGACAATGAGCGATAGACCGATTGCCACACCTGCCTGGGAGAGAATACCCATGCCCACGTATTTTTTTACTTTCTCCTCGACGCGGCCAAATGAGGCCCCAAGACGGGCACCTCCAATCAGTCCTGCTAATCGTCCCAGTATGTAAACTGCTCCTATACTTCCCAAAGCAGGAATGGCCGATAGTTTCATATTCGCGCCGGCAAGACAGAAAAACAGTATGTACACCAGTGGCATGATTTCATATAGTGGAGTTATTACGCGTTGCACCAGTGCTTCACGCCGACTGTTGACCATTACAAATCCAAGCATCATATTGGTCAAAATCAAAGACAGATGCCAGCGTATTGACAGTCCTGTGGCCAGTAGAACGACACCAAAAAGGATGATCAAGATATCTCGGGGTTTTTGCAGCTTAAGCACCAGCTTACAGAACAGGAATCCGATGATTCCGCCCGTTATAAGACTCAGGCCGATTTCCACCATTGGTGTCCCCAGGGTCTGGAGGACGCTTGCTGTGGTACCGGAAGCCTCTCTGATGAGGAAACTCTTCGCAAAACTGGTGCCAAACCCAAAGATTATAATGGCCAGGCCATCGTCAAACCCCACTACTGCATAGAGGGCATTTGTCAATGTCCCTCTGGCTTTACACTCCTGAATAACGGCAACAGTGCCTGCCGGAGCGCTGGCTGGGGCCACTGCGCCAAAGACGATAGATAAGGGCAGATCGCGGGTCAAAAAATATACAGCGGCGAAAACCAATAAAAAGGCCCCAAAAGATTCTGCAAAAATAATGGAGATGATACCTGATCCCAAACGCCTCAGAGAGGACAAGCTAAGTTCCGAACCAATAGTGAAGGCAACAAACCCCAGGGCGATCTCGGTTAGAAACGACAGGTCATCAATCATGGGTTGGTCAATAAAGTTTAGTATGGACGGCCCAAGGATGACTCCAAAAATCATATAGCCGACAACTGACGGAAGGCTGATACGCTGGGCAACACGGCCCATATAGAACGCGACAATTGTAGCTGTACCAAGGAGTGTTAATGCAGAAACATGTAGAAAGCAAAGGTCTGTTTTTATCGGCAAAATGTCTCCTGTTTTTCAGTCAAACAAATCCCCTTCTTAAGTGAGGCGAAAACGGGTATTGACATCAACTCCATTTTGTTTATTTGACACTTTTTTTCCAAGATATGCAAGGATAAAATCACGATAAAGCCTAAATCAGTGCGCCTGCTTGTGGAAGTTATTTCGTCCACGTTCCTTGCATGTTACTTCAGAATATTATGACTGGTAAATTTTCCGAGCTTCTTTCATATTTTTGCCATTTATGATAATGTTATAGTATATGCATATTACTAACTTATTGGAGCATTATAGAATATGGAAGCAGATCACCAAAAAAAAATTTTTCAGGCTATGAAGAAATCTGACTTTTATCCTCATCCCGTAGAAACTGTAATGGGAGCCATTGAGCAAAGGGAAACACATATCTCCAAAGTTTTCCTTACCGGCAGCTATGTATACAAAATTAAGAAAGCTGTTGGTCTTGAATTTCTTGATTTCACTACTCTGGAAAAGCGGCAATATTACTGTGATCAGGAGCTGTTGCTTAATCGCCGTCTGGCTCACAATATATACCTGGATGTTGTTCCGATAACATTCCGGAATGGATGCTACAATCTCGGCGGTTCAGGTGATCCTGTAGAATATGCTGTTAAAATGCGTCAACTTCCTGATGATGAATCTATGAAATACATGTTACGAAATTCAACAATTGGCAAAAAAGAGATCGAGGAACTATCATACGCTCTTACAGAATTTTACGAAAAGACTCCCCCTAACGGACAGATCAATACTTTTGGCTCCTGGGAAACTATCCAGGCGAATTGTCAGGAGAACTTTAAAACAACAAAAAAATTTGCACAAAACATAATTGATAAAAAAAAATTTCAAATGGTAATCGCTGCAACCGAATCTTTTTTACACAAACGTAAAAAACTTTTTCAGCACAGGATTGATCAGGGAAAAATTCGTGATTGCCATGGCGATCTTAAAACAGAACATGTTTATTATACGAAAGATGGGGTTCAGATCATTGACTGTATTGAATTTAATAAAGATTTCAGATACCAGGACATAGCGTGTGATCTGGCTTTTTTGTTAATGGGTTTTGATTATGAAGGTTTTTCCAGAACAGGTCATGATCTACTTAGTGCCTATGTTAAGCGCACAAATGATCAGAATGTGTTTATCCTGCTTGATTTTTATAAATGTTATCGAGCTGTTGTTCGGTGCAAGGTGAACTGCATACGTATTTCTGAAGGATTTACTGACAAGGATGAAGAAATTGCACTTCTTGAAGAGACTGAAAAATATTTAGATTTAGCCTACAGGTATGCGCTACAATTTACCCGTCCAACTATCTGGATAGTTTGTGGTATTTCTGCTTCCGGCAAAAGCACTATTTCACGTGAGCTGGGAAAATTATTTGATATTAAAGTGATTAATTCTGATGTAATTCGCAAAAAAATATTTGGGATAAAAACTCAGGAGACCTCAGACCTGCCGTTTGAAAAAGGCATTTACTCAAAAGGTGCAAGCTCTCTTACTTATGGCCAGCTTCTTTTGCTGGCGCAGGAAGAGATTGAAAAAGGTAATTCTGTTATTATAGATGCAACTTTCAGCACAAGGCACTGGCGTATTGAAGCCATTCGTATGGCAGAAGATATGGATGTAAATATTGTTTTTGTAGAGTGTCTATTATCTGATGAATTAACAAAAAAGCGTCTTGTTGAGCGGGAGAATGTGGTTTCGGTTTCTGATGCACGCGTTCACCATTTCGAAGATTTAAAGAGGCTATTCGAGCCTCTGGAATCTTTGCCGAATGAAATGCATATACGTCTGAATACAATAAAACCTTTAAATGAATGTATGCAGCAAATTTTGTCTCATAAGGAACGGGGAGGAAATAACTTCCACAAGTAGGCGCACAGATTTAGGTCAGGTTTGTTCGATCTAAAAGTAGAAAAGTTGGAGGAATAGCGAGCTATTTTAAGATTATTGTACCTAATTTAGATCGGATAGATCGGGCAAAGATGGCCTGAAGCTGTGATGCATAGTTGAGGAAATTAATTCGTCCTCGTTCCTAAGTTGAGTACGTCCCTTAAACCTCCCCAACCTGAAGCAGATTATTTTATAACCTCTTTAAATCGTTTTAACAAAAAGCCCTCCAAAGTATCATCTATTTTAGTGTTCCTGTTCGGGCTCCATTGAAAAACACCTTTGAGCATGGTATAAATAACATAGTTATCTTCACCAATATTTTCAAGAATTACTGAATTACTGGGGAATGAAGTATATTTTCCTTTAATTTCCAGCGTCAAAGTTACGGTGTTTAAATAAGAACCTTCCGAAACGCCGAGGCCTGCAGTCTCCATAGATTCATATGAAATAATACCATATTCTTTAAGATAGGTTCTAAAATGTTTATCAAATGCAAAACTTAACCTCTCTTCTGCTTTTTCGACCTCCTCTTCAGAGACATTGCCTTTAATAAAAAAATCTTTTTTATTTTCCTGAATATATTTTTTTACATTTTCCATTTATGCCTCCATTTGCTTGAAGTCTTCCGCACGTTTCTTCCAGTGATCGCTTTTTTGTTTTTGGAATTCGTTCCTGTTTATTTCAGTTTCTTTACTTTTATCATGCAGGATAGTATCATTTCCAATTCCTCTATGTTCTTCTTTTGTAAGCTCTGCAAAATGGCCGTTCTCTTTTTGACCTATATGATGGAGTTCAAATGGATTGCTGTTTTTGTCAAGGGGTGGTTTCCCTTTTTCCATCCGCTCATAATTTGTCTTTCCCAGCTCATCTGTCTGATCACGGTCTATATCATCTCTTACCAAACACTCTTTATTATCAATCTTTTGTTCTTTTAATTTTGCCTCCTCTTTATATACTTTTAATTCATCCGTTGTTTTAATATCGTCATTTATTGTTTGAGAATATGGGCTTTCACGGCCTATGTTCTCTTTTTGAGATTCCTGCAATTTACCGTTGTCGTTTACTCCCCTTGCAGAGATCCTGGATGAACCGCTTTTAAAATCAGGGATTTTATTTTTTAACGATTCTATTGGCATTGAAGAAACATTTTTGTTTAATCCCTTAAGAGCCTCTCGAGCTACTAATTCTAGCATAAATGCTTCCTCCAATTATCTATGTCCTTCTTTTTATCTTCCCATAAATCTTTATCTTCAGGTTTTATTAAAGCTAATGAATCAAAAAGGATTTGGACTAAACCTTCTTTGTTTTCTGAATCAAGTGATTTGTGGATATTATTTTTAAACAATTCATTCAGTACAGATTCAGTCCAAATGTCAATATCATCATTTTTTTCGGTTTTATCCAGTAAACTATCAAGATCAATTAACTGTCTAAAATTTTCAATAAGGGAGCGGTTGCTTTTGCCATTACTTTTGATTGACTGTATTATTCCTGGATAATAGTTTGAGATTTTAATCAAATCAATATTTTTACCTTTTGCGACTTCATCAATATTTTTATCAGAAAAATAAATATCAATCAAAATGTTGAGTAATTCCGTATGATAGTGTTCTCTCTTATCAAATTCTATGATCGTGCCTTTGTTATGTTTAAAAGGCTTTGCTAAATCAGAATCAAATTGTTCAAATTGACATAACACAGCTTCCTGCCAATCATTTTGATAAACAGCCGCGCATCCTGTTTTAAGTTTTGCAAGCTCTTCAATCTGTTCATTATTAAGACTTGCAGCTTTACCGGTCAACTGCCTGTCATCATAATCAGGCAAACGGAGTATAATCTTTGTGTTTGTATTTCTGATTACCGATTGATCCAGAAGACCCGGGGCCTGATCTGCAATGATAAAACCCTCTCCATAGGTACGCATTTCAGCAATTGAGTTTGATATCATTTCAACAGATTTTCCCTGTAGATTGTTGCCCTCCTGATTCTGCTCAAAGGATGTTCTTCTGAGAAGATTATGGGCTTCCTCCAAAACAGTGATATGTTGCAATTCAGAGTTAATTCCTTTTTTGGAAGATATTCTGTATTCATTAAGTTTTTGAAATAAAATTCCCATAAGCAGCGCTTTTGTTTCGCTGGAACCTATTCTTGAAAGATCAACAATACATGGTAAATCAAAAAGTTCGTTATTTTCTATCTCCTCTTTCTGGAAAATACTTTTAAAATAACCGTTTGTAAGAGAGCGAACTCTTGTTAACAGCGCTCCGGCATAATTACCTTTTACTTCGTCAGAATAACTGGATTTTTCAATAATACCCGGAAGATGTTCCATGAGATCATGAAAATCAGGAAATACATGTCCATATATATTCTTTGAGGTTAAAAGATTCCATCCCATTTTTTCATACGCAATTTCAATACCTTCTTTAAGTATGGCGGGCATGGCTGCGTACATGGGCCATACAGCATTTAAAATTTCAATAAATCGGTCAATATGTTCTGTTATGTGGATGTTTTCAGGAAATGAAAAAGGATTAATCCTTAAAACGGGTGCTAAATATGGATTCGTACCATAAACGCTTACCCCTTGTATGCCACCAAAAATCTCTTTATATTCCCCTTTTGCAGGCTCAATAATCAAAAATGGTATTTTGTGATTTTGCCATAAATTATTCAGCATATAATATATGCTATTGGATTTACCAGCGCCAGTACTACCGGTGATAAAAGTGTGGGCTGTCAATGAATTAATATCAATTTTAACAATGTGGTTTTTTGATTCTCTGCCGAGATAGGAAATTGCGCCGATGCTCATCTCTTTTGAGCTATTAGCTGATTTATAGCTTGAAACAGATCTACCAAACTCAACAGATTCAAAAACCGGTATACCTGGAAGTGATTTTTGGGGAAGATTCATTGCAACCGCTACTTCTTCAGTGCTAATCAATGATGTTGGAAGGGTTGTACTAAAAGAGTATCCTTCCGGCATTTTTAATATTGGATGACGAAGTCTGACGATATGGTCTATTATTTTATTATAGCGTTGTTCATTTTTATTTTTATCCCAGAGAGTAACCGCACTCTGTTCAAGGCCTGTGGCTTTTCCTTTTAAAATTCCGGAATAAATATCCGCACCCATTTTTACGGTCAGTCTGTTATCACTGATAAAATATGTTCCCCATTTCCACATCCCATAATTTTTGCAGTTACGTATTCGCTTAAGTTGTTCATCAATGATTTCAAGAAGTTCTTTTATTCTCCGATTTTTAATCGTGTACTGGTACGATTTGCCTTCTCCTTTTGTATTTGTATCTGTGTTTGTTTCTGTGCTGCTGTTTGCCGTAGAGTTTGAATTCGTTTCTGTTGCACCGGTGGTATTACTATGGTTTGTGGCATTACTTACCGTATCTGATTCCGACTTGGAACCTCCAAGTATACCTACGCCTAATCCAATTAAACCTCCCATTAGTGCGCCTGCAGGTGCTCCCATACCTCCGCTTGCAGAACCAGCAGCAACAGCAACGCTTGCAGCGCCGGTTGTAGCTTGAGCAATGCCTCTCTTTATATCCCAATCAGACCTCGTTTTGCCATTTGTATGAGAAACTGTGTTACTGGTTCCATCTGTTACGCTTTGGCTTTGTGC
>JAGGWL010000011.1 GCA_021157555.1 Deltaproteobacteria bacterium
GCATTGATCATTCGAATATCACAACGCTGATTGGAAAAAAACAGACAGATAAAGAATGCGCATTAAAAACGCTAACAAAGATGGAGCCAATTGCTGAACAGATATATTTAAGGATTAAGAGTGTAAAAAAAGAATTATCGTAGTGAAGTTATTACGTTCCAGTTCATCAGGAACAGGAACGTAAAAATATAGAGTCAGGATTGCTTCTAACTGGTTCGGTAAAATTTTTGAGAAAATTCACTTTTTCCTTTGTAGCGTTTCATGAAAAGACCCGGAGCCATATCAAGATTTTCAAAAACAGCAGGGTCGACTTTAATGCCGGATTCCTTTAGCCCTGCAATAAGTTTATCAATTTTTGGCGGACAGCCTGGTACAAGAATTCGATTTTCTATATCCTTATTATCTTTATTTAATTTGACCTGACATTGACCTAAAAGGATTGTATGTCTCATTCCCGGAGTGGGGCGACGAATCTTTCCCGTAAGGACCTCGACATCATCAAAAGCTTTTCCATTCCACGCATTGCCTATCGTCATCTGGATAGGCCCCATCAATTCAGAGCAGTATGTGCAGAGGCTATGATCATATCTGGGAAAGGAAAAACCCTTTACGCCAATTCTTTCCAAATTTAATGGCAAAGTATTATCTTTATTATACGGGAAAGCCCACTTATGAGGACGCACCATATTTTCCAAAGGTTCACCGACAATTTCAACAGATTCCGTTGAAGGAAGAATATCAGCTTCTTCGCAGCATTTTTTTATATGGGGCACTTCCTCAGGATTGAACCCTAACAGGGCAGCACCTGTAATGTCTGCGGCAAGCAGATCAGAAGACGCTATAATAATATTGCTCCTTTTGGCATTGCCGGTATATGCAGGTCCCCGTTCCAAAGTATAAATACCATCAATTATTGTGCATGATTCAGGCAATGCATTTACAAGCTGCGATACATGAAAATCAAGATCATGGACCATATCAGCAGAATGGCAAAGCTTCCGGCTTTCCATATTCAGACATCCTTTGATATTTTTCATGCTTAGTGAGACTTTGGTTTGAGCATGAGTTTTAAGCACCGGAAGACTGATAACAAAATCAGCATTAATGAGATCTTCAGCCATATTCAGGCTGATCCCTCCTCCAAGATCTACCGGACAAAATTTTTTATCAAAAACATTAATTATTTTTGCACCATATTTTCGCGCCAGTTCATTATAACCCAGAGTTTCAAAAGCATGCGCAGGCGTTTCTTTATCTTTGGGATCAGAAGTTATAGTGCCTTCACCTATAATAATTTCTCCTGGATTTTTTTTTATGACTTGTCTCAGCACATCCTCCACAACTCTGGTTGTTGTGATAACACCCCAGGGCGGCATGGCAACATTGCGTGACCAGAAGACAATATTAGGTTTAATAAAAACCTTATCTCCCTTTTTTAGTTTATTTAAAGCTCCGGAAAGATAAATTGCTTTTTCCACAGATTCAATCGGCTTTTCATACTTGACTATAGCTACTTTTGTTTTCATATTATTTTTCTCCAGGATTTATTTCGTTCCCATTCCTTGGAACTGCATAATTTATAATTATAAAATAATTGTTACTCAAAATCAATATTGTAATTGTTGAAAAATAAACAAATTTTTTATATAACCAGCATGTCCTGACGGGCACAACAAAAAATGAAAGATCGTAGAGACAAGGCATGCCTTGTCTCTACCACTTTAGGAACTTTCATATAAAAACATTTAACTCTTAGGCAGGCATAATGAAAAAAATTCTAGGTTTAACAGCTTCTCCCCGCAAGTTAGGCAATTGTGAAATCATGATAAAAGAGATCAGCCGCCAGATACCCGAACCACATGAGTTGCAATTGATCCGTCTTCCTGAACTGGATATCCAGCCCTGCAAAGGATGCTACAGATGTCTTTTTAAAGAGGAAGAATGTGTATTAAATGATGATTTTGATATGGTATTAAAATCGATGATCGAAGCTGATGCTTTAATTCTATCTGTACCAGCATATTTTTTAGGAGCAAATGCCTCTTTAAAACGATTTCTGGACAGGGGCTTGTCTTTTTACGCACACATTGACAAATTGTGGGGCAAACCTGCGGTGGCTGCAGGTATAGCCGGTATAAAAGGCAAGGAAGGTTATACGCTGCTATGTATTGACAGTTTTTTAAAGCTTGTTCTGGCTGACAATAAATACAGCCGCATTATTTATGGGGCATTGCCTGGAGAAATATTTTTCAATGATAAAAACAAAAAAATCGCATCTGATATGGCTGCCTCTCTTTTTGGAACCCGCCTGAAAAAAACAGATCCACGTTGTCCCCTCTGTGGCGGCGATACTTTTCGGTTTCTTGAAGGCAACAGGGTCAGGTGCATGCTTTGCAGCAACGAGGGAGTTATTAATATTGTTAACAAAAAATCTGTATTCGAAATTGACAGGGGGGTGCATGAGTTGTTTTTAACCAAAAAGGATGCGGTTGAGCACAAAAAATGGCTTCAGGGAATGAAAATCCGTTTTATCAAGGAAAAAAAAAGATTAAAAGAAATAAGTTTACCATACCGGAAGCTATGATGCATAGTTAGGAAAAATATTCCGTTTTTGTCCTCGTTCCTTACCATGCTATAAAAAGGATTTACCTTGCTATTCAACTATTTTTACCATAAAAGATATCAAAAAAGTAGTTATTTTATTTCCGTTTATTTTTTTTATATAAAAAGTGCCTAAAACAGTAAAGACGCAAAATTTTGCGTCTCTACTATAAAACAAGACATTGAAACAATGCTCAACATGAGTGCTTTACAAAGATCTTAAACACGATATTTTAATGACATTATATACTGAACAGAGAACAGTTGAGAAGCCGATAGCTTGTTCCGGCATAGGTGTTCATTCCGGAAAAACTGTTAATATAACCATTAAACCGGCTCCTGTTAATCACGGTATAAAATTTAAAAGAATAGATCTTCCTGATAGTCCATGTATATCGGCAAATTTTAACATGGTTGTGGATACTAGTCTGGCCACTGTAATTGGGCATGAAGGATTTATAATTTCAACTATTGAGCACCTTATGGCGAGTCTGGCAGGATTGTCTATAGATAACGCACTTATTGAAATTGACTCTTACGAAGTCCCTATTATGGATGGGAGCGCGGGCCCTTTTATCGCATTAATACAAAAAGCTGGGATTAAAAATCAGGGAGCTCCAAGATGTTTTTTCATAGTAAAAGAGCCTATTAAATTAGAAGAAAACGGAAAATCCGTAAGCATATATCCTGCTTCATCTTATAAAATAACATATACTATAGTTTACGATCATCCTCTGATCAATACGCAGACATATTCCATTGATATTAATGATCAAAGCTTTGGGCGGGAAATAGCAAGTGCCAGAACTTTCGGTTTTTTGCATGAATACGAATATATGAAACGTTATGGGCTGGCTGCCGGATGTTCCCTGGATAATGTTGTTGTAATAGATAAAGATAACGTTCTTAATGAAGAAGGTCTCCGATTTAAGGATGAATTCGTACGACATAAAATTCTTGATTGCATCGGAGATTTTTCTCTTCTTGGAATGCCGATACTTGGCCATATTGTTCTACATAAAGCAGGTCATGCTTTTAATCATGCATTTTTGAACAAATTTTTCACTAAAAAAACATTTTGGGAGACTCGCACAATCTGTTCATTATAAATGACAAAGTTAATTAATAAGCAAACACTGACAGTTCTTTGCATCATCATTTTTTTCTTTTTTACTGCGGCTGCAGGACAGGAAGCAAAACTGAATAATCTGTTTGTCAGTAATACACGTGACAACCTGATAATTTATTGTAAAACCGAAGGAGCCTTTACAGAAAAAATGGAGAGGGCAATTATCAGTGGTGTACCTGTTACTTTTTCTTTTTTCATAAATTTATATAAGGTTAGAACTTTTTTGCCGGACAAGGAGGTTATTGAAAAAAAAATAACACATTCCATTAAATACAACAATTTAAAAAAAGAATATACAATCACGCTCTCAACGCAATCCGGATCCCCTGTAATTACCAAAACCTTTGAGGAAGCTAAAAAATTAATGTGCAAAATTGATAATCTCACATTAATTCCTCTTGATCGTCTGGAAAAAGGCAGCCAGTATCAAATAAGAGCCAAAGCTGAATTAATGAAGATGACCCTTCCTTTTTATCTGCATTATGTCCTTTTTTTTGTATCTATGTGGAATTTTGAAACTGAATGGCATACAATAGATTTTATCTATTAAATGCCATAATTATGAAAAACACCAGACCTAAAAAAAAAAAACCTCTTATATCTTATGAAGAGCTAAAAAGACGTAAGCGTGAATGCATTATGATTATTATAATAATTATTATCGTTGCGCTTTTAACTTATGCCGAACATAGAATAATACATTTTGGGGTCGA
>JAGGWL010000157.1 GCA_021157555.1 Deltaproteobacteria bacterium
AACCACAAGGGATTGCCCCTACGGGTAAAACTAAAAAATTTGTATTTTAAGAAAAATAAAATATTATAATATCAACAACATATTTTTTTAGCAAATCAATCTGCCCCGAAATTTAAATAGGATACTTGCCAAGCTTGAAACAGCATGATCAAATACTCCTTTTGACCAGATTACAATCCATCGCTGATCAAAACAAAGTAAAGAATATCCCTTTTTTTAAAAAATGCAACTGCTCAATGCCGGCTAATAGATTATTCCTAACGGAAAGCTCCAACGAGTAGAGGAGGAAGAACCTATGATGCATAATTGAAAAAATTATTTTATTCTCATTTTCTATCACCTGCAAGATAGAACTGTAAATATCATTTGATTTTTATTTCAAAATACTGCCAGAGAAAAATTTATAGTGAAGCAAGAAAAAAGTATCCATTTGTACATTCATCAGCACACATAATCATACAATTTTTCCCATTCAGAAATTTCAAACAGCCCGGGCAAATGGTTCTTAAGGCCTGAAGCTGTGATACATAGTTAGGGAAGTTATTTCGTGCCCGTTTCTAACCTCTTGGTACTATTTTTGCTCTAAGGGAAATAGAATTATCGGCAGGACGCCAAAAAAAAAGAGGTATTTTTGGAGGATGGATAACTTAAAATTAATATTTAATGAGGTGAAGCCATGGTAAAGAAAAATCCTATTTTGTTTTTTTTTATTCTAAACATTTTTATTGCATTTAACAGCCAGTGTATCTTTGGAGCGGAGATGCTATCCTGGGAATCTACCGGTGAGAATATTTCCGGATTCCGAATTCATTATGGTGAAAGCATAAATAATTTTACCAACAGTCTGGATGTAGGTAAAGTGAACCAATACCCGCTGAACAACCTGAATTTAAGGGAAGATACCACCAGTTATTTAGCTGTTACCGCATTCAATAATCAAGTAGAATCTTCCTTTTCAAATACAGTCTCCTGGCAAGCACCGGACAAAACACCGCCTTGTCCACCGCAAAGTTTTAAAATAGAATAATTATGCAAAAAGAGTTCAGATGATGCCTTTGCAATAAAACCTGTTGTCCGGATAGCAGCAGGAGCATTTGCAAAGGTATCATTACAAAATTTATTAATTTTTCTCTTTTTCAAACAGCTTGGTAAATTTGTAGAATTTTTTGGGTGAATTCAACTCCAATTCTTTATGATCATCCGGTTGTTCTTCCTTTAAATAATCACAAAATTTCATTTGTGTGTCGAATCTGTCTTCCATACTCTTTTTTAGCAATTTAAAAAGTTCAACAACGACAATGTCCCGATCCTCCTTTTTGTCAGTTAAACTTAACAACCTCTTGTCTAAATTAACCAGCAAATTATCAATATTATGGATTTTTTCTTCCATCAATTTCATTCTGTCCAAGTATTGGCTTTCGAAAGGATTTTTCTTTATAGTTGCATAATCTTCTTTTTTCTCGTCTTTAGAAATTTCAGAAAAAATACCACCTTCTGCTCTTGACTTTATAACGTCCTGAATGGTTTTTTTGCCAATATTTTTTAAACCATCAGCGAAACCATAAACCAGGGCTGTATCACAAAGGGTATTAATAATCCGCGGTATACCACGGGAGTGCAAAGAAATAGCTGCAATAGCCTCTTTATCGAAAATATTCTGATCTTGAGCCCCTCCCACTTTCATGCGATGCTTGACGTATTTCTCAACCTCCTCCGTTTTCAAAACGTCAAGGTGGCAGTGAACTGTCACTCGCTGAGCAAATTGTTCAAGACTTTTTTGCTGAAGTTTATATTTCAGTTCAGGTTGCCCAACAAATACCATTTGAATCAAATGGTGCTTTTCAGCCTCTATATTAGAAAGCATCCGGATTTCTTCCATCGTCTTACGAGAAAGATTCTGGGCTTCATCAATAATTAAAACGACCCGTTTTTTTTGGGTATACTGTTGCAGTAAAAAATCCTGAAAATATGCCATCATTGCAGCTTTATCCATACCATCAACTTCAAGCTCAAATTCCTGACAAATCATTTTAACAAATTGAGTAGGAGGTAAAAATGTATTGTTGATCAGACCAACATTAATTTCCTCCTGAATTTGTTCCAGGAGATAATTAATCAGGGTCGTCTTGCCGGAACCTATTTCCCCGGTAATGACCACAAAACCTTTTTTCTCTTTTATGGCGTAGAGCATATGCGTGTAAGCATTATCATGCTCTGTGCTCATAAAAAGATACTCCGGATCGGGGAGGATATTAAAAGGTTTTTCTTTTAAACCATAAAAAGATTCATACATCAGTTAAGCTCTCTTAGATCTGTCTTTGTTTAATACGGTTCCTATAATGGGTCTGTTTCCTATAAGTTCTAACAGGCGCTTAATATCTTTAGGGCTGGTCCTTTCCGTTTCTACAACCAGCAAAACGCCATCCACCAAACGAGAGAGAATTACCGGATCAGGACACATAAAAATGGAAGGTCCGTCAATAATAACAATACGATCCTGATATCGATTCTTCATTTCAATGATCAGTTGTTCCATCCTGGCAGAGCCTAGAAGTTCGGCAGAATTGGGCAAAGCCCTGCCACTGGGCAGTATAGTTAATTTGTCTATGCCAGGATTAATCAGTAAATCCTGAAGCTCCACCTGGCCAAGCAAATAATCTGCCAGCCCCTGTTTGGTATTTAAGCCAAAATGGTCCCTGGCAAAATCAAAATGAGTGTTTGCAGGTCGTCTTAAATCGGCATCAACAAGCAGTACCGTACGGTTTAATTCCTGAGCAATACTTATACTGAGATTAATACTGGTAAAGGTTTTCCCTTCTCCAGGATTAGCGCTCGTTATAAGCAGGCTGTTTCCTCCTATTTCCTCAAGCTTGTTTAGAATCTGGGTTCGAAGAAGGTTACTATAATCCATCATTTCATGATTAGTAAAAAGGGAGAACGCTTTTTTTTTTTTAATGTTTTTGGATCAGGCTTATGAACTTGTGTTTTTGTATAAGTTATATTAACAACATCTTGATTAAAATGGCTCTCCCTTACCTTACTATTCCCAACAGGATTGGTTTCGCTGGTTTGATCTATTGACGCAACTACGCCAGAATCTCTGACATCTTTTGCTTTTTCAAGCGCTTTTTTCAATTTACTCATTTTAATGACTACCTTTTAGGAACGAGGACAAATTAATTCGGCTGTCATGCCAGCAGTTTGTTCTGCAAAGTAATCCACAAAATATCTAATGGAATTACAAATTTATCAACAAGAAGAAAGGCAACACCCATAATAAAAATAATTATTAATATGAAAGCCGACTTTTTGGCTATCCTTCTCCTTTTTTCATAATCAGTTTCAATTAACGGCACGACGGAAAAAACAGGCAGTCCTGTGATTTCATGTAACTGATCCGCTGTTCTGATGCTATGATCAAAAGCTTCACGAATTGCAGCAAAACCTATGCTTCCACCTGCAGCCAGCACAAATCCTAAAAGTATAATTGCCAGCCGATTGGGCTTGTATGGTTTTTTGGGTAAATACGCAGGTTCTGTAATGGTAAATCTTTCCCCCTTCTGGGATTTATCCATTCCCTGGGAAACTCTGGCCTCCATAAGTTTATGATTAATATCATTATACTTGTTTCTGGCAGTATCATAATCCCGTATCAACTCTTTGTATTTTCTTTCGACAGAAGGTGCATTTTCTAATTTACGCTGATAACCTTCCAATCTATCCTTAATCTTCTGTTTTTCCAGCATCAAGCTGTTAATAGTGGCCTCGACTGAAGTAATCTGGGTAATCAAATTGATATATGAAGGATTATCAGGTTTATTTTCGGCCATCTCTAAAGATACTTGTTCGGAATTAAGTTTATCCACTTCAACGGAAAGCGTTTGTATCTCCCTGCGCAGCCTGATAACATCAGGATGTTGCGGTCCCAGTTTGCCGTTCAAACTCGCAAGCCGGTCTTTCAGATCTATAAGCTGTTTTATTTTTAGAATAGAATAATCAGTTATGCCAACATGAGATTCTAACTCATTGATCTCTTGTTTAAGTTTTTTAATATCAGGATGTTTATCAGAAAATGTGGATTGAAGTCTTAAAAGTTGTAAACGGAGTTGTTTCAGGCGGGTTTTGGGATTCGTAGCCACCTTACCTTCTTCAGTCATAATTGGAAGCAGTGGATCAAGATTGGTAATTTGACCTTTCAGGATAATCTTTTTGTCGTTCTCTGTTCGTAAATTCATATTGTTTCTATCAAGTTGCATTTCAAAACGGGAAATGGCCTGTAAATTAACATTAGCACTTTCCGGGAGTTCTCCTGTATGCTTTTCCTTGAATTTGCTGATTTCATTTTCAAAAAAAGCGACCTGTTTTTCCAGCTCCTTTAATTCCTGCTTCAAAAATCCTGATGTTGCTGAAGCAAGTTTTTCTCTGGTTTTGATATCCTCCTGAATATAAAGAGATGCCAAGATATTGGTAACCTTCTGAACTATAACCGGAACAGGTCCTTGAAATGAAAGCTTAAAGGCGATCGTAGCTGAATCAGAGCTGCCCTTCCTTTTATTACGGATGTTTACATCAATGGTTTCCATATTGATATCATCCCTCATTTTTTCAAGAATCTGCTCGGTAGTATATTTATCTTTAAGATCCGGGTACAGGTTGAGTTTTTTTATTATAGCTTTTAATTTAGAACGACTCATTACTGTTTGATTGATATGCTCCAACCGCTCTTCAGCATAACCTGTTAAAGTTGACCTTACAAACTCAGTCGGAATTTGCTGTTCCTCCACAAGGATAGTTGATTCAGAGAGATATACAGGAGGCAAGGTGAATGCAATTATACCTGAAAAAAGCATTATTATAATAAAAA
>JAGGWL010000057.1 GCA_021157555.1 Deltaproteobacteria bacterium
AAGATGAAAAAATATCTATTTTTTCTTGGCGGTCATGACGCAGAAATGGATGAGATAAAAAATCTATTAGAGCAAGAAGGTTATATTCCTTTTGATAAAGGGCTCTCCTGGGATAATGCGCTGCTTTCCAGTTACAAAGAAAATTTAAACCAAATTCTTGATGATCAAATTCCTGTTTTTATAGAACTGAAGATGGATTGCGAATATCCCCGGAATGCCAGAATTATAGATCATCATGGCGAGCGGGCCGGCAAAGATATGAAAACATCAATTGAGCAGGTTGCAGACCTTTTATGCATGCAATTAAACAGACATCAGCAGCTTGTCAGCGCCAATGACAAGGGACACATCAGCTCCATGCAAAAACTTTGCGCAACAGATAAAGAAATACAGGAAATCCGCGAACTTGATAGAAGAGCACAGGGTGTAACTTCTGCTGACGAAGAAAAAGCAAGAGAATCTGTTGAAAAACATCTTGAAAAAATCGTGGATGATACAGCAATAATTGACAGCCTTACTAATAAAAGTTCAGCCGTATTTGATATAATTTATAAAAAATATCGTCATATATTCATATATACCCCGGACGGCGGCATGCATTATTCAGGAACCGGAAAAATGGTTTGCAATCTGAAAAATATATTTAATGAGATGCAATTCGACAACCCGGATATAAAATACTGGTTCGGCGGTTCACTGCCGGAACAGGGATACTTTGGTTCAAACCATCAAATTGAAAAAAAAAAGTTGAAAAAAATAAAGCAATTCCTGACGTAAAGCGTTCTTTAGCGGTTGAGTAAAATTTAGCCATTCACTTTTCCTTCCGCTATTTTGAATAATAGGTTTGGTAAAAGAGTACTAAAGCATTTTTAGATTGTTTTGTCTCTATTTTTCTTGAGTGTTGTTTATGATCTTTTAAAAAAAATTCTAAATGATTGGGCTATAGGAAGTGTACCTGCCTAAGGAACGTGGACGAAATAACCTCCACAAGTAGGCGCAGTCTGTTATTAAATCAAGACTTGACATACAACCAGTAAGTTCATAAAATAGTAACATACTGGAGGTATTTATGATGCTCCCCGCGCTTAGAAATTTATCTTTAATTGAAGAATTCGATTATAACTTTATTAAGCATGCGCTTTATAAATATAAGAATCCACGTGTTAAGATAAATGATCTTCTGAAAAAAGGTAAAATCATACGCGTAAAAAAAGGGCTTTATGTGTTTGGACCTGAACTGGCACGAGAACCTTATTTAAAGGAAACGCTTGCTAATCTGATTTACGGACCTTCTTATATTTCTCTTGAGTATGCTCTTTCTTTTTATGATCTTATTCCTGAACGTGTAGAAATAATTACCAGTGTAACAGATAAGAGAAATAAATTTTTTAATACACCCGTCGGCATTTTTTCCTACAGATATATAAATCCTTCAATTTACTCTTATGGCATTACTCTTTGTGATCTGGACAAATATCATTCAATTTTAATAGCCACCAGGGAAAAGGCGCTTTCAGACATTCTCTATTTTTTGGATAAGATGACTGATAAATCTCAAATAGAAAAATATCTGTCTGAAAATTTGAGATTAGACATGGAAGCTCTTATAGATTTTAATCTGAGAAAAATTAAAAATCTGGCCAGACTCTATGGACATAATGTAAATCTTTTTTATCATCTTTTGAAGGAAATGAAATGAATGATGCAGTGGGTAGAATGCTTGATCGGTATAATTGCAAAAGCATAAACGACTATAAAAATGCGCTAAAAGAAATTATTCAGGAGATAGCCCTGCTTGGCCTCTGGCGATCAAAGTTTTTTGAGAAAGCCGCCTTTTATGGGGGATCTGCATTAAGAATATTATATGGCCTTGATCGATTTTCTGAAGATCTCAATTTTTCGCTTCTTAAAAAAGATGATGATTTTTTAATGGCAAGTTACTTGAAGGCAGTAGAAAATGAATTAAAAAGCCTTGGTTTTTTTGTAACAGTTAAAGAAAAAAAGAAAGAGTTTAAAACAAATATTGATTCCGCTTTTATTAAGGCCGGAACACTAAAAAATATGATTATTGTCGGCATCCCTGAATCTGTGAGAAAAAAAATGCATTCAGAAAAAGCAATGAAAATAAAGCTGGAAGTTGATACAAATCCTCCGGGTGATTTTAACACCAAGGCAGAATATCTGTTTCAGCCCGTACCTTTTTCCGTTAACACTTATTCTTTGCCGCATCTTTTTGCTGGTAAAATGCATGCAATATTATGCAGATCATGGGGCAATAGAGTTAAAGGCTGGGATTGGTATGATCTTGTATGGTATGCTGGAAAGAATATACCCTTAGGACTGAAACATCTGGAAAGTAGAATGAAACAAACCGGGCATCTTGGGGCAAATGAATTGATTACGGAAAAAATCTTGAGACAAAAACTTATGGAAAAGATCGAATGTACGGATTTTAATAATGCCGTAAAGGACGTTTTGAACTTTTTGAAAGATCCATCGTCACTTGAACTCTGGTCAGAGGAGTTTTTTAGAGTTATTTGTAAAAAAATTAAAACTGTTCAATAATATTATTTATTAGAATCTGGGTAACCGTTCACGGTTGTCGGTTCACAGTTAATGACTTGCAAACATAGTAACATCGACTGTTAAGGGAACTTTCAGAAAAGAATCTATGCATCCTGCTTGCCATTTTGTCCGTCTTCTACATTGCGGTAACAATTGTATAGTTCACTATGCAACTGTTACCACGCCTTGAAGATGAACAAAAATTCTGTACGATATGCGTAGATTATTTTCTTTCAGTTCCCTTAAACTGAAAAACAAAATTTATATAATCAATCATGGAAGATAGCTTTTTCCTAACGTAACTTACTGAAATTAAAATAAAAGTATTTTTCAAGATAAATGTGCATTTATACACCTAATTTACTAATTTTATAGAAATTTTTTTGTAAAATCGCACATTCTGTTTAAGAAAAACAGCTACATTTAATAATCTCTGATCATATAATGTTTTAAAAAACTGTAAACTTTGTTTGTATCGATGCTTCGGCACGTTCGGGGAAGTTGCCCTACGGTAGGGCAAATTCCCCGAACGTGCCGAAACATCGCTTGTAATGGTAAATGGTTACGAATCAGGAAAGTAAAATTCATAACATTACACAGGAGAGGTAAATATGAAAAAATACATGTTTTTCCTTGGCGGGCATGACGCTGAAATGGATGAGATCAAGAATCTATTAGAGCAGGAAGGTTATACTCCTTTTGATAAGGGGCTCTCCTGGGATAATGCGCTGCTTTTGATCAGGCTGAAAATAGTCGTACGCAAGAACCTAACCGGACAGTACTGCATTGAATTAAAAATTATTACCGTTTTTTAACCAAAAATATTTCCAATAACATTGAATATTGAACAATTATTACACGAAAAGGCTTGATTATTAACCATACATCCTGTACATAACTTAGTTATGAAAAGACTGGTCGAAAATAAACTGGATGAATGGAAACGAAATAAACGCAGAAAACCCCTTTTGATCCGGGGTGCTCGGCAGGTTGGAAAGACTTATATAGTCAGGCAGTTTGGCAAAAAATTCAAAAGCTTTTCAGAAATCAATTTTGAGCTTTTACATGACGCCCGGGATATTTTTAAAGCAGATCTCAAACCTGACAGAATCATCCGTGATCTTTCCCTATTGACAGAAACGACAATCGTTTCCGGCGAAACATTGCTTTTTTTGGATGAAATCCAGGAGGCCCCTGAAGCAATCAAGGCTTTAAGGTATTTTTTCGAATTTATGCCTGAATTGCATGTGATCGCCGCCGGCTCCCTGCTCGAATTCCAGATTGAAAAAATTGGAGTCCCGGTTGGACGAATTTCGATGATGTATATGTATCCGCTCTCTTTCCGTGAATTTCTTACGGCAGGCCGGAATGATAAATATTTACCTGTAATCGATGGGATATTTAAAAATAGAAATATCAATCCGGCGATACATAATCGGCTCCTGCGACTTTTAGGAGAATATATCGCCGTTGGGGGGATGCCGGAAGCAGTTCACTGCTGGATTGAAGCAAATGATTTTCAGGAATGCAGCCTGATACACAAAAGTCTGGTCGAAACGTACAGGCAAGATTTTTATAAATATGCAAAAAAGCACCAAATCAAATATATTGACCGGCTTTTTAATGAAATCCCCAATATGTTAGGCAGAAAGTTTAAATTTTCATCGATCTCTGGAGAATGCCGCAAGCGGGAACTTGATCCTGCCCTGGATCTTCTTCATAAGGCCGGTATCATTCATAAAGCATATCACACCTCCGGGAATGGCCTGCCGCTGGCGGCTGAGATCAATCATAACCTGTTTAAAATCATTTTTTTGGATATTGCCCTCTCGCAAACAGTATTGAATATGAAAAATACCCAATGGATATTAAATCCCCTGGAACAGGTAATCAATAAAGGAGCGATTGCCGAAGCTTTTGCAGGGCAGGAACTGATCGCCGGCTCTAATGCCGCTATCAAGCCACAATTATTTTACTGGCATCGCGAAGCGCGCTCCTCAAATGCCGAGGTGGATTATCTGGCGGTTATCAAGGACGCGATCATTCCCATTGAAATAAAAAGCGGAAAAGAAGGGACACTAAAAAGCATGAAGCTGTTTCTGGAAAAGCATCAGCATTCGCCTTATGGTATCCGCTTTTACGGAGGGATGCCTAATATTGTCGATAACATCCGTTCCTTCCCGTTATATTGCGTTGCATTTATGTCTGCATAGTAGTTTTGAATCCAAAACTTAAAAGCGCCGGGCATCTGATTAACCGGCATGCAAGAAATATCCTATAAAATTTCATGGCATAGCTAAACTTTACTATTGAAACTTTAAGGGTTGCCGTGTATATTCACAACATGAAATTTATAGAAAGATACTTGCCCATATGGAGCCTGGACAAAAAAATACTGGCCCCAAAGATGATATTTATAGCCGGACCGCGCCAGTCCGGTAAAACAACTCTGATCAAACATTTTTTGGATAAAAAGGGCTGCGCTTCTCTTTTTTTTAACTGGGACACGCCAAAAGTCAAGGCAGCATACCGGCAAGACCCCGTCTTTTTTGAATCAGATGCGCGAATGTTATGCAGAGGCGGCAAAAAAGTATGGGTAGCGTTGGATGAAATCCATAAACGCACCATGTGGAAGGATATTCTTAAGGGCTATTATGACCAGTTTTATGAAAATTTTCGCTTTGTGATATCAGGAAGCGCAAGGCTTGATATGTTCAGAAAAACAGGTGACGCGCTCATAGGAAGGTATTTCCTTTTCCATCTTTATCCTTTTTCCCTTTCGGAAACCGGATCAAAAAAATTTAAAAATCTTCACCTGTGGCATGAAATAGTTGCCGACGAAAACCGGTCAAACCTTTTTGACCGGATAGCTGATGAAAAACCCCTTCCGTATGACCTGTGGGATCAAATGTATGAATTCGGGCCATTCCCCGAGCCTTTGCTGAAAGGCGACAAGGCCTTTTCAAACTTGTGGCATCAGGATTACCTCTCCTTGTACCTGAGAGAGGAGATCAGGGATCTGACCAGAATCTCAGACATCGACGGCGTTGAGACCCTGGTTTCTCTTCTGCCGCCACGGGTGGGAAGTATGTTGTCTATAAACAGTCTTAAGGAAGATTTGCATGTATCCCACGGCACGGTAAGCACATGGCTTGATTCGCTGACTAAACTTTACCTGATTTTTTCTTTGCGTCC
>JAGGWL010000236.1 GCA_021157555.1 Deltaproteobacteria bacterium
CAATTGAACTGAGCATATTCCACCTGACTTCTCTTTTGCTGATGAAAAAAGGGGAGGCAGATATATTGATTATTAAATCAGCACCTTGTTCTATCAGTATGGCGACAGGATCTGCCTGATAAAATCTTTCTTTAACAAAACTACTGTCATTCCAGATATCTTCACAAATCGTAAGCCCTATTCTGGAGCCTTTATATAAAAAAGTCGAAGACTCACGGCAGGGCTCAAAATATCTTCTTTCATCAAAAACATCATAAGTAGGAAGCAATATTTTATGAGCCTTAAACAGAAGCTTTCCGTTTTCAAAAAGAGCCGCAGAATTATAAAGTGGATTTCCGTTTGCACAAAGACTGTAATCTGCAAAACCGCAAATAAGACCAATACCTTTGATGGAATCAATCAGTTTGTTGAGATATTCAAGATTTGCATCGACAAACTCTTTTCTTTCAAGTAAATCCCGGGGCGGATAACCTGATATAACAAGTTCGGAAAATATAACGAGATCACAGGCAAAATCAAGGGCTTTGTCGGTATACTCCTTGATTTTTCGGCAATTATATTTAAAATCACCGATTATCGGATTAATCTGTGCAATAGCTATCTTCATTTAATTGTATTATAACAGAAAATCGGCTTTCTGCTCCTCCAAACGGGTAATCCCCGCCTCTTCAGCATCCTTAATGGCTGCTTTAAATTCTTTTTTTTGTATAGGAACTGCAAGCCCCGGTATTTTAAATGATTCGCCGCAAGGCGTGTACTGGGGCATTATATCTACATAACTTTGGGGAGAAATTTCGTTTGCGATGAATTTCATAATTATAGCTGTATCTGCAAGCCCTTTTGGCAGGACAAGATGTCTGATCAGCAGACCCCGTTCAGCCAGACCTGCTTCATTAATAACAAGATCTCCCACCTGTCTGTGCATTTCAATAATCGTCTTGCGCGCAACTTCAGGATAATTTTCTGCATTGCATGTCAATTTTGCTGTTTCCGGATTCCAGAATTTAAAATCCGGCATATATATATCAACAACATCTTCAAGAAGTTTAAGAGCCGCAATGCTGTCATAGGAACTTGTATCATAAACCAGAGGTATTTTTAAACCTTTTGCTATGGCAATTTTGAGAGCGGCAAGAATCTGAGGAACAACGTGAGATGGTGTAACAAAATTAATATTATGACAACCTTGATTTTGCAGAAAAATCATCATTTCTGCCAGTTCATTATCCGAAACTTCTTTTCCTGCTGTTTCATGAGTTATGTGATAGTTACGACAAAAATTGCAAAGCAGGCTGCAAAATGCAAAAAATATCGTTCCGGAACCTTTGGTCCCCCTTAACGACAGCTCTTCACCAAAATGTGGGAGATATGTTACAACTCGTGCCCTGAAGCCTGTTCTGCAAACGCCTTTTTTAGAAATATGGCGATCAACCCCGCATTCTCTTGGACAGAGTTTGCAGTTATGCAAAGCTTCGTTAGCCTTTTCTATTTTTTGATTCAGTAATCCGCTGTTATAAGTTTTGATATAAGCCGGTTCATAAAGAGTCATTTTTGATACCCCCGTTCCTTAATAAAACTTTTTCTTACCACTTTTATGGGTGGGAGGCAAGGCTATCATGGATGATTCACTGTTTGAATAAATTTGCAATAGATGATAATAATTTTACCCATGTTTTAACCTGAATGGAGAAATGCGATATGAAAGGATTAAGGCTTTCCGAAGAATATTATAAATCTTTCGGGGCTCCCATGATAAGGGAAAAATTTCCTGAATTCGAGTATAAGATTGCTGCTGGCCTGGTGGGGGATGGCTCTGAATGCTATGGATTTGATGATAAAATATCAAAAGATCACGACTGGGGCCCAGGTTTTTGCATCTGGCTTGATGATGAAAACTATCAAGTAATAGGCGCAGCTTTGCAACGGGAATATGACAATCTTCCAGATGTTTTTCATGGATTCAAAAGGTTAATGAGCCAGTGGGGCGGAGGCAGGGTAGGGGTCTTTACAATAGAGGAGTTTTATACAAAATTTATTGGCACAGCCCAGTTGCCTGCTTCCTTTGATGATTGGCTGTATTTGCCGGAGAACAATCTTGCAAAATGCACTAACGGCAAGGTTTTTTCAGATCCGTCAGGCAACTTTTCCATGATCAGGGAAAAGTTGCTTGAATTTTATCCGGAGGACGTAAGGTTGGTCAAGATTGCGGCCAGATGTATGACTGTTGCCCAGGCCGGTCAGTATAATTATATAAGATTGATCAGGCGCAAAGAATATTTTGCGGCTCTATACTCTGAAACCAAGTTCTGCGCGGATATTATTTCTCTTGTTTTCCTCTTGAACAAAAGTTATACACCATATTATAAATGGTGCCACAGGGCAGTGCGAAAGCTTCCTCTTTTGGGGGAGTTTATCCATCAAAAAATCAATGAGCTGGTGCAAAACCATGACTCGGCGCTTAAAAACAGAATCATCGAAGAGATAAGCGCTGGTGTTATCAAAGAATTGCGGAATCAGGGTTTAAGCCATTTAGAGAGTAATTTTCTTCTGGATCATGGCCCGGTAATTCATGACAAGATAAAGGACAACAACCTGAAACAGCGGGATGTGTGGGCAGGTTAGGGGTGGAGGCAAAAATGAAAAACATTCTGATTATCGGGGGCAGTTATTTTGCAGGCCGTATTCTGGTAGAAGAGCTGCTGCAAAAAAAAAATTATAATATATATGTTTATAATCGAGGCAATAGGCCATTTAACAGGGATGATGTTACGGAACTCGTCGGAGATCGGGACGATGAGCAGCGAATCAAAGAGATCGTCCCTGATAAAGACTGGGATGCCTTGATAGATTTTTGCGCTTATAACCCTGATCAGATAGAAAAAATGATCAGAGCAGTTCCCGGAAATATCAGGCATTATATCTTTATCAGTACTACTACTGTAAACGAAAACGTACTGGATCTGCCAATCAAGGAAGATGCTCAAAAGCTTTCAGGTATCCAGCCTGAATTGGGGCAGTATGCAGATTATGGATACAACAAGTGGCTCTCGGAGTGCAAGCTTAAGGAAAAATGTGTGCAAAACGAGATTCCATATACATCTCTGAGGCCGGCAATAATTTTTGGGGAATATAATTATGCTCCCCGTGAAACATATTTTTTTGATCTTATCAGGGATAATAAACGTATCTTTTTGCCTGATAATGAACTTGCTCTTTTTAGTTTTGTATGGGTCGTTGATTTGGCCAGAATCATTGAACAATGCATTGGGAATGAAAAAGTTTTTAATCAGGCCTTCAATGTTGCCG
>JAGGWL010000266.1 GCA_021157555.1 Deltaproteobacteria bacterium
CATAAAAAATATAGCTGTCGGGATCACCAATTAATTTTGAGCCGCCATCCTTAAACTTTGTGAATCATCTATAACCGTTCTTATTTTTTGAGAGAGCTGTTTCAAGTTAAATGGTTTTTGAATAAATCCATTGCATCCACGTTCCATAATCTTGTTGATCTTACCGTTTTCACTATATCCGCTGGAAAGAACCACTTTTATATCAGGGCACATCTCCCTTATAGCATCGTATACGGCTCCGCCATCCATATCCGGCATAATCATATCAAGAATAACAAGATCCGGCTTGACACTAACTGCTGCAGATGCCCTTCCCTCTCTCTTTAAAATAAACGAGTTTTTTATGATATCAAGCGCCTCTTTTCCGCTTCTGGCAGTTAACACGGAATACCCCATATATTCCAGGATGCTCTTTCCTACATCAATAATCATTTCTTCGTCATCAACCAGAAGAACAGTTTCGTCAGCTTTGGCAATATCTTCAAAAACAATCTTTTCTTTTTTAACCTTGTTGTTCGATACTGGAAGGTAGAACAAAAATGAAGCTCCTTTACCAAGGGTACTCTTTACATCAATAAAACCACCGTGATTTTTAATTATGCCATAAACAGAGGCAAGCCCAAGTCCTGAGCCTACGCCAACTTCTTTGGTGGTAAAAAATGGATCAAAAATTTTATCAATATTGTCTGAACTTATTCCTGCTCCTGTATCAGTAACCGTTACATTGGCATATCTGCCAGAATTAACATTAAAAGGAAATTTATGATTAGCTGGTATTATAATATTTTTTGTTTTTATAAATAATTTTCCACATCCCTGCATGGCTTGTGATGAATTTATATAAAAATTCAAAAGCACTTGCTCTATCTGTCCCTGATCAACCTCTACCGGCCAAAGCTCAGGGTCATAATCTCCAATAATCGTTATTTCCTTTCTGGTGGGACTGAACAAATCAATCTGCTTTTTAATAATTTTGTTAAGATCGGTTGTTTTAACTTCATATTTTCCGCCTCTGGAATATTCCAAAAGCTGCCTGGTTAATTTGGCACCATTGTTAACGTATTTTTCAATATTTTTAAGTTTTAAATAATTAGCCTCTTCCAAATTTATGTTCAACAGCGCAAGGGATACATTTCCCTGTATTCCCATTAAAATGTTATTAAAATCATGGGCTATTCCTCCTGAAAGTGTTCCAACTGCTTCCATTTTCTGAGCATAGCGCAATTGTAGTTCCATTTTTTTATGTTCGGTTACATCGTTCAGAATAACTATTTTTGCATTTTCTTCACCCCCCTTTACAGGGATAACCTTTATTTCAACCTGACTGCCGTTTAACGGTAAGGTAAAAGGATTCGGATTATTATTTGAATTGATATAATTACCTTTCAGTAATTCAATTATTTTATCCTGATATTGTTTTTGAAACAGGTCTCTAAATCCGGAACCTAGTACTTTTTCTTCCGGCATATGTATCAAGTCAACAGCAGTAGAATTGACAAAAATAATTCTTTCATTACTTGCAAGCTCTATAACTCCCTCTGAAAGATGATGCAAAATTTCCTGATAATGCCTTCCTGACTGGAGCAATTCCTTTGAAATTTGACGCTGCTTAATAGCTTCGCATCCCAAAATCTTATTCTGAAGACCCTGAGATGCGCCAAAATCGGGTGAATCCAACAATGCACTGATATAATCCTTCATTATCTTTGGAGGGCATTTAGCAATACAGGCATTTGCTCCAAGGCTGATAAAATCCAGATTATCCTCGGCAGCAACCGCTGAAAGAATTACGATAAATACAGATTTAAGCTCAGGCATATTCCGGATAATGCGGCATAATTTTTTTCCATCAATCCTAGGCATTATAAGATCAATAAAAATTATCTCCGGTCGATAAGACTCTAAAACATCAAGCGCTGCGAGTCCATCTTCGGCAGTAATAACAGTATGCCCCATACCTTCAAGCAAATGTGTCATAAACTTCAAAATTACCAGATGATTATCTACGACTAAAATTTTTTTCATTTTTCACTCTATATATTATTTTTTATATGAAAGTGCCTAAAGTGGTAGAGACAAGGCATGCCTTGTCTCTACGATTAAATTGTACATACAACCAATACTGTCCTATAAAAAGGTAAAAATATCTTTCATTTTTTGTTGTGCCGACAGGGCATGCTGGTTATTATATATATTCCCCCATGGATCCTACAACCCTGTTCCTTCCTCCATTCTTGGCCTGATAAAGGTATTGATCAACTTCATTAAGCACCTCTTCATACGCGTGCTCAGGATTGGTCATTTCATGATTTAGTTCTGCAACTCCAAAAGAAGCTGTAATAGATATATCCTTACCATTCATAGGGATTACCATCTCTGATATTATTTTGCGAAGCCTCTCGGCAAGAAAGCATGCCCCATCTATGTCTGTTTCAGGAAGTACGACTAAAAACTCCTCTCCTCCATATCTCCCGATCCAGTCCAGATTCGTTCTAATCAAATTTGATATTTTGCGAACAAATTCTTTCAGAACCTGATCACCTGCGCTGTGGC
>JAGGWL010000342.1 GCA_021157555.1 Deltaproteobacteria bacterium
ATTTAATCGTAGAGACAAGGCATGCCTTGTCTCTACAATTTTAGGCACTTTCATATTTTAGGCACATACGTTCCAATAACCAAAAACTTAAAGCTGGACAATGTGTAGGGTGGCACTGCCCACCCTACCTCTAATTCTTTGATATTTCAAAGTATTCCGTCTTATGTCGGTAGCCATCTAAATTTTTGAAATATCGGAAAATTTATGTTCAGGTACTTAACTTAGTTTTTCTACTGTTTCTGCAATCTCCTGGTCAGAAACAGTTTTTCTGAGTTTTTCCATTTTATTCATTACCTCTGCAAATCTGATGCCTTCGGCTGCGCTGATCCATTCAAGCTGAAGACGTTCTTTTCTTATGCCGCGTTTTTCCATTTTTTTATGGACTTTCCGGATTCTTTTTTCTGTCCAGTGATTGGCATCAATATAATGACAGTCTCCAATGTGGCAGCCGCTGATCAAAACAACCGGCGCCCCTTTTTTAAAAGCATGCCAAATAAAATTTTCATCCACACGACCGGAACACATAGTCCTTATAAGACGAACATTGGGAGGATACTGAAGGCGTGAAACACCGGCAGAATCGGCACCGGCATAGGAACACCAGTTGCAGGCAAATGTCAGTATTTTTTCTTCAGGCTTTTCATCCAGCAAAGCATCAATCTGTACGGTAATCTGCTTATCCGTGAAATGGCTCATGGTGATGGCTCCAAAAGGGCATTCCGCCGCGCATGTTCCGCATCCGGCACATGATGCTGTATTCACAACCGCCGGAGTCTTTTTTTTCACATCAACTGTAATAGCGTTGTATGGGCAGACCTCAGCACACTTCCCGCATGATTTGCAATGCTCGGCAATAACTTCGGAAGTTATCGGCTCGGAGGTGATTTCACCTTTATGCATCAACCTGATTGCGCGTGCTGCGGCTGCCGAAGCCTGAGTTACGCTCTCTTTTATGTCCTTGGGAGCTTCGGCGCATCCGGCAAAAAAAACGCCTCTGGTTGCGGCATCAACCGGCTGAAGTTTGGGATGAGCTTCCAGAAAAAAACCATCTGAAGTAAGCTGAAGCCCAAGTATTTCCTGAAGCTTGCGAGTGCTTTTTGACGGTTTTAAACCAAGCGCCAGAACAAGCATGTCGAGATTATGAAATTCCAGTTTTCCTGTTGATGTATTCTCCACCGCAACTTTAAGACTCCCGTCTGCCTGCTCTTCGACCGTTCCCGGCAATCCTCTTAGATATTGTACTCCCAGACGGCGGCTTCGAAGATAAAGATCTTCAAACCCTTTTCCAAAAGCGCGGATATCTATATAAAAAACCTTAATTTCAATATCATGGTCATGCTCCTTGAGCAAAAGAGTACTCTTAATAGTATTCATGCAGCAGATATTGGAACAATATTTATTCCCTTTTCTGGAAGAGCGTGAACCTACACATTGAATAAAACCTATTGATTTCGGTTTTTTTCTGTCTGTAGGACGAATAAGCTCACCTTGTGAAGGTCCTCCGGCATTTACAAGCCGTTCAAGTTCGAGACTGGTTACTACATTTTCAAATCTTGTGTATCCGTATTCATCAAGTTCTGTGGGGTCATAAACATCCATACCGGTAGAGACAACTATGGTGCCAATATCCTCTACAAATTCAGCATCGGACATGTGAAAATTTATACAGCCCTTGTCACAAACATCCAGGCATTTTGCGCATATTACCGGATTGTGCCCCAGACATTCATTAATATTAATTAGAAAGGAAGAAGGCACAGCCTGAGGAAAAGGTGAATATATGGCTTTGCGTGACGAAAGCCCCATGTTGAATTCATCAGGACGTACTACAGGGCAAACTTTGGCGCACTCACCACATGCAGTGCATTCATTTTCATTAATATAGCGGGCTTTTTTTAATATTTTTACTTTAAAATTGCCAACATAGCCTTTAACGTCCACAACTTCACTCATTGTGTGAAGTTTGATTTTTGGATGTCGACCGACATCCGTCATTTTAGGACCGAGAATTCAGATGGAACAGTCCATGGTCGGAAAAGTCTTGTCAATCTGCGCCATAATTCCGCCCACAGAAGGACTCTTCTCCACCATAACCACTTCATAGCCATTATCTGCAAGATCAAGCGCAGTCTGAATACCTGCGATGCCACCGCCTATCACCAGGGTTCGTTTGGTAAGAGGGAGTGTTTCTTCAAAAAGAGGGGTAAGAAGGCGGACTCGTGCAACAGCCATCTTTACAAGATCAATCGCTTTTTGAGTCGCAGCTTCCGGCTCTTCAATATGCACCCAACTGCATTGTTCACGCAGATTAGCCATCTCCATCAAGAAAGGATTAAGGCCGGCCGACTGCATCATCTGCCGAAACGTAGATTCATGAAGCCGTGGAGAACATGATGCTATAACAATTCTGTTAAGCCTGTTTTCCTCAATATCTTCCTTGATTTCTTTTTGCCCCGGTTCCGAACAAGCGTATGTTATATCCTTTGCCAGGATAACATCATCAAGACCGGATGCAAAATTTGCAACTTCCGGACAGTTTACTATTTTAGCAATATTAAGTCCGCACTTGCAAACATATACGCCTACGCGTGTTTCCGTCTCATAACCGATTGTTTTAGTAATAGCTTTAATTGGTTCCATACCTTTACTCCCTGTAGATAGTTCCAGCAATCGCGCTGGTTAAATCAACCAGCTTAATCTTCAGATCATCTCCTAAAAATGGATCCTCCATGGCGCAACTGAGATGTATCTGGCATTTTGGGCAGGAGGTTAATATGACATCGCTTCCAATATCATGAGCCTGACGCAAACGTTTTACCTGAAGCGCCTTGCTGTATGAATCGCAGCCGATCCAGGCGCAATTGCCGCAACAGATTGCAGTATTTCCATGATTCTGCATTTCCTCAAAACCGGCAATTTTAAGACGTTTTATGAGTTTCCTGGGCAGCTCCCTCTGGTCTTCAATTCTGTTAAGGCGGCATGAATCCTGATATGTTAATTTTTTATGCGATTTTTTAAATTTTACAGCTTCCTTGCTTATTCTATTTTCAAGGAATTCATAAATATATGTAATCTTGCAATTTAGCTTTATTCCATATTCGGCATAATCGTGTGCCAGAGTTCTATAGCATTCAGGGCATGATGTAATAATTTCCTTAACATTACGACTGTTAATAGAATTTGCGTTTAATTGAGCAAGCTTTAAAAAATTTCCCCTGTCCCCTGACCAAAGCAGATCATGCCCGCAACAACGTTCATCATGAAGAATAGCCGGCTGTATATCGAAAAAATTAAGAAGCCGCAGGCTGTCAATTAAAATTTTGTTGGTATTGACACCAAGAAATTTTCTGAAAAAGATATCAAAAAAAGGCGCACATCCTCCAAAAAAAAGCACTTTGCTATCATGGTCGATTTTTATGTCGTCCGGAAGATCCCTCCAGCGCTCTGTTTTAAGCTCGGAGGATGTCATTGTCCTCATAAAGGAATGAAAAAATCCACCATGAGTTTCATGACCATTTTCCCCGTTTTCTTTTAAAATATACCTGGCATCCCTGATAAATTCAGGAAAATTCACACTTGAAGGGCAGCGTTCATAACAGAGGCCACATGTAAGACATGCCCAAACATCATTAATGACTGTATCGGATTCAAGGTCACTTTTAATAACAGCGTTTGCTATGGCGCGCGGTGAAAAAGGTTTTCCGATTAATGCCAGGGGACAGGAGGAGGTACATTTACCACAGTCCTGGCATGCATATATGTCATGTTTTGAAATAATTTCATCAATAGATTTTTGTTTTATCGGCTCAGATTCACAAATTTTAGCAGGAATAACAGGGCTCTTGCCAAGTAACTTGATTTTATCACAAAAATTGTTTATAAATTCTAAAAAAGCATCCCCTTCATCAGGCAGAAAGGTTGCCTGCTGCATTCTATCCTTTCTCAGACCGAGCAGTTCCAGAATATCACGTGTATCTCTGGTATTCTCTTCTGCTGTGACTGTTCCGCTTCCATAACGACAAGTGCCGGATTTGCAGCCCACAAGTGCTACCCCATCCGCTCCCATCTCGAACGCCTTTAAAAGCAAAGCTTTACTTATCCTGCCGGTGCATGGAATCCTGATTATTTTAACCTCCATAGGAATATTTTTTTTCGCGTCATAATTATCCTGAAGAGATTGAAGTGCAGTATGAGGTCCCCAGTTACAGAGGAAAACTATTATTTTGTATTCATTCATTTTTATTTATCGGGATCACAATGGAAAAGCTGACCCCCCTTGTATTAATATATCTTCAAGAAAATTTTCCAGAAAAGCCTGATTTCGATACGGGCTGTCTGCTGCGTTTGTAGGGCATACCGAAATACAGTTACCGCACCCCTTGCAGATTGCCTGATCAACCGCAGCCGACCATCCTCCTATAGAATTTTCGTGTAATTTAATTGCGTGGTATGGACAAATCGCAATACAGCGGCCGCATCCACGGCATAAATTTTCATCTACCAATACAGTAAAGCCCCTGCTTTGACGCGGTTTACTGGGCATTATGGCAGCCGCATGCGCTGCTGCGGCAGCTCCCTTGATCAAATTCGAAGCATTTATTCCGGAAGAATTTGCCAAAAAAAGCCCTGGGATAGAGGTTGTCCCAGGATACAGGAACGGCCTGTTAGGTTTACCTGCTTTTTGCATGGAATATGCAACCATGCGGCTTGGAAGACCTGCCTGATGAAGATATGGTATCTTGATTCTTGATTTATCACCAAGAATAAGGGTTCCAACCTGCAATGTCTGCTCAACTTTTTCTGATTCGATAAAAATCTGAAAATCGCCGAGGGTACCACTAAAGCCTTTAACTGACGAATTCTCAAAACAGTAAACATTAGGATGATCCACTTTTTCATATAAAGGCTGGCCTGGACTCCCAAACAAAAAAACATCCAGCCCTGATCTGGCAAGAGTCAAAGCACTGCAAATTGCAGCCTCTGAATTACCGATAACCCCTGTGGTAAAATTATAATTTCTTGCAAGAACAGGAAGAGGTTTTAACCTCCTGACCATTTTCAGGGACTGGTCGAGAAGTTCCATAAAGCTGTTTAAAGCATTAAACGCATTTGCTGGTATAAGGCGCAGGACTTCGCCCCTAAGATTGCAGGTCTCAACCATTGAACGACTAATACCCGTACCTTGGAAAAGAGCATTTTTAAGCCTGCTTCTTTGATCTGTGCATGAACTGCATATAAAATTTAAGGGACAGCATACGCATGATGCCAAGACTATGCGTGTAATCCTTTTTTCGCGCACTCTTCTTATTATTCCGGTATATCCTTCCTCCACACAAGCGGCCGGCATAATTTCAGTATGAACGACATCTTTATGTGACTGCAAGCTTGTTAGATATTCACTCATATTGTCAAGCCAGCCAAAAGAATCGTTGCATCTGCAGGCAAATACCCCTATACGAATATCGGGTGAAAGCCCGGGCTCAGGCGGTGAAAAGGATATCCCATGCCCTTTCATGCGTTGTGATGTTCCACCAAGCAGATGCATCGCCTTTGCTGCTGCCGCATAACCACGTAAAAGCATGGCATTAACATCCGGCTTTGCAGCAGAGGGCCCATATGCCCTGATTACATCCTCGCCTTTTATATTGGGAGCCATGGAAGGATCTGCTATAATTACGACTCCTCCGTTTATTTTAATTTCCTCAGATATGGCAGAGTGGTCGATAGCTCCCACGCCGCAAACTTCCACGCATTGCATACATTCCGAACATACTCCACATTGCAGGCACCGCTCAGCCTCAATGATTACCTGGGATTCTTTTAAACCGAGGGCTACCTCATCAAAATTTTTTATACGAATTGCAGGCTGCCTCTCAGGCATTGTAGACCTTGCAAGAGAAGGTATATCCTGGGGGATTTGAGAAAAATCCTTGTCTACAGGTCTTGAGGGAAAAAATTCCTTTTCAATCTTCAATCCTGAAGCTTGACTTAGATCAAAATGAACCAATCTGGCCGTTTTTCTGCCTGCCGCCATGGCTTCAACAACCGAGGATGGCCCGGAAACAGCATCGCCGGCGGCATAAACCCCTGTAACACTTGTTTGCATGGATTGATCAGTTACAATATATCCATGCTCATTAATATCGCATTTAGGGCAGGCATTGGGGGCTGACCCTGCGGCAAAAGGACTTTTCTGACCTATAGCAACCAGCGCCATATCAAACTTGAGTTCAAAAGGTTTGCTGTCGGGAATAATTTCAGGCCAGCATATTCCGGTGGCGTCCGGTTCTCCAGGCCTTGTGGGCTTGCAGCGGATTAGTTCAAGTTTGCCATCCTGCCCTACAAATTCTACGGTCTTTGCCTGGTCAATTATCAAAATCCCCTCTTCTTCGGCAGCCTTTATCTCTTCCGGATCTGCGGGGATTGATGCGTGGGAAAACCATGAAAGAATGGTGACAGCAGAACCTGTTCTTGCAACTGTGCGTGCGAGATCAAAAGCTGCATTTCCGTCTCCGATTACTGCAATTTTTTTTGGCAGCTCTTTAATTTCACCATTATGAAATTTTTTAAGAAAAGAGAGACAGCCCTCAATAAATTCAAGATCTTCGCCCGGCACCCCCAGCATACGATCAGACCATACCCCTGTGGCAAGAATTACAGCATTAAATTCTTTTGTCAGGCGGTCAAGCTCTATATTAAGGTCAAGATTACTTGAAGTGACAAACTCCACCCCCAGGTTTTCGATATATTTAAGTTCAATATCAAGAATATTCCTTGGGAGCCTGTGGGGACCAATGCCGTAACGCAAAAGTCCGCCGGCCTTATTCTCTTTTTCAAAAATAGTAACGTTATATCCTGCTTTGGCAAGATCCGCTGCTGCAGCGAGTCCTGAGGGACCTGAACCTATGATTGCAATCTTTTCAGGCCTTTTTTCAATATTCGATATATCCGGAAAAATATCACTATTTGTTTCTTTAGAATGGGACAGCTCATAATCAGCAACAAATCTTTTGATATCCCTTATAGCAACCGGTTCATCCAGTTCACTGCGGCGGCACGCATCTTCGCATGGATGGGTGCAAATACGTCCGCAAATGCCGGGTAAAATATTGTTCTCCCTGATCAAAGCCAAAGCTTCGACAAGCTTGCCTGTTCTTGCAAGATTTATATAACCCTGTGCGTTGACTCCCAAAGGACAGTTTGCCTGGCATAAAGGCTGCATTCTTTTATCTATAACGGCTCTGCCGGAAATGCTTCTCCGGCTGTTTAATTTAATAGCTTTTTTCCCATCAGGAAAAGATACCGGACATACTTCCACACAACGTCCGCAAAGAGTGCATTTGTCGGGATCAATAAAAGTCTGGCAGCGTTTAACCAGTCCACGAAATCCCTGGGCGCTGTGCCTGATTGAAAGAATCTCGGCAGGAAGAAAAAATCTTATACCGGGATTTCTCAAAATTCTTATAAGCCCAGGCTTAAAAGCATGATTCAGCGAGACTCCGGATTTAAGCTTCCATTTTTCGATAGAAAGTTTTTGATCCAGATCAAAATCCGAATCTATAAGTGTAACAGGTATGCCCAGCTCTTCAAGTTTATTAGTAGCGGATACTCCTGCAGGTGTGGCACCTATGACTATAACACGACGCAATCTGTCTTTTTGGGATCTCATAAACCGGCTCCAGTCTGCCCTGCTACTTTTTTTTCTCCGCCCTTAATCATTGATAGTCCATAAGAGCATCCTGCATCAAAAGCCTTGATGTTTAATTCCTCAGTTCCTTTAGGGACTGACCCTGTCACGGTATTCCTGGCCGCATCCATAGATATTACCTTTGTCACGGCAGTGAGAAAACCGAGCATAATAATATTTGCCATCATTTTTTTGCCAAAATCTTCAGCCATACGAGTGGCAGGGATTGAAAAAAAATCAGGACCAGATTTTTTTTTATAGTGAACCAGATTCTGATCAACAAGAATGACAGTTCTTTCGTTTATATCCACTTTATATTTGTCATAACCTGACTGTGACATACAGGCCAGGACATCGGGTG
>JAGGWL010000029.1 GCA_021157555.1 Deltaproteobacteria bacterium
AGGCGGCTTTAGCTTCTAATGGGTGATATTTTTGGCGAAGGTATTGGCTTTATGATTAATTTTGTAATACAAATATTTATTTTTCTATTTGGGTTATGTATTGGAAGTTTTTTAAATGTATGCATTTACCGGCTTCCGATCTCAAAATCTATTGCCTCGCCCTCCAGATCTATATGCCCAGGTTGCGGCAGCATGATACGCTTTTATGATAATATTCCGGTTGTGAGTTACCTGCTTTTGAATAGAAAATGCCGCCATTGCGGTTGTATAATACCATTCCGTTATCCAATGGTTGAAATTTTAAGCGGTCTTTGCGCTATCTTCATTTTAAACAAATTCGGGCTTTCCATAGATTTTTTTGTATATTTTATTTTTATATCCTCACTCATTGTGGTTACATTTATTGATCTTGATCACAGAATCATACCGGACGCAATTACTCTTCCAGGAATACCGATTTTTTTTGCGCTTTCCTTTTTGCTGTCTGAACCGGATTGGATAAATTCAGCTTTAGGCATAATCGCAGGGGGAGGAAGCCTATTGGCAATTGCCTGGACATATAATCTGTTGACAGGCAAGGAAGGGATGGGGGGCGGAGATATAAAACTTTTGGCTATGATAGGAGCTTTAGCAGGCTGGAAGGGAGTGCTTTTTACAATATTTGTATCATCAGCCGTTGGCACTATTATTGGAATCATACTAATGATAGTAACACGCAAAGGTATGAAACTCGCTGTTCCATTCGGTCCGTTTTTATCATTAGGTGCAGTAATCTATATCTTTTTTGGAACTGATCTGATAAACTGGTATTTTAATTTTTTGTAAACGTTGGTCTATTACCTCGTTGCCGTTCCTTAACACTTAAAACCCAAAACCTATTCATAATCCCTTTCAAGAATATTGTCAGGTAGTACATCAAGAAAACAGCTCGGATTACATAAAAAACTATTTGAGCTTCTGTCGTAAACATTCCCCGGATAAATAAAAAAAAGATTCTCTTTTGCGCGGGTTGCAGCAACATACATAAGCCGCAGTTCCTCTTCAAGTTCCTTTTCTTTATTTAAAGCATGGACAGACGGAAAACGTCCATCAAGTGTCCAGATAACAAAAACAGTGTTCCATTCCAGTCCTTTGGCTGAGTGCACTGTGGAAAGAACAAGCCGGTCATTATCCGAAGAATTCATTGAAAAGGAATCATCTTTAACTGTATTTGGCGGTTCAAGCGCCATATCCGTAAAAAATTCACCAAGCACTGTATATCGTTCCATAATCGTAACAAGATGCTCAAGCTGTTTGCCGCGTTTGGGATGATCGTCGTACATTTTTTTTAAAATTGGGATATAATATTCTATTATAGTCTCTCCCATGTCAGAAACCGATCCTGACAGCAACTCCATTTTGGTAAAAAGGCCTTTAAGCTTCATAATGCCCTCGGCTGCCTCTCCCTTGAGCTTTATATCCGACAAACCGGCGTCCCATCCTTTTTTTGAAACAGATGCAAAAATTTTTCTTGCGGCAGCAGGACCGATTTTATTCAGAAGCATAAGGATTCTATACCAGCTTATTCTGTCAACCTGACTGGCGAAAGCTTTTAAGTGAGCAATTACATCCTTTATGTGAGCAGAATCCATAAATTTAAATCCGCCCATTTTTATAAAAGAAATGTTGTTTTTGGTCAGTTCTATTTCAAGCCCGAATGAATGGAATCCTGCCCTGAAAAGTACTGCTATTTCATTTAAAGGTATTCCCTTTTCATTAAGGCGTTTTATTTTTTTTACTATAATTCCGGATTGGGCGTATTCATCCTCCGTTCTTATGATAATGGGCATGGTTCCGCCGTGTAAATTTGTAAAAAGCTTTTTTGAATATTTCGTCTCTGCATTTTCAATAATTTTATTTGTAAGATCAAGAATAGGCTGCACACTGCGATAGTTCTCTTCCAGCTTGATTATCCTTGTGGAAGGAAACACCTTGGGAAACCTCATTATATTCATGAAGTCTGCTCCTCTAAAAGAATATATGCTCTGTGAATCATCTCCTACAATCATAATATTCTTTTTAGTGCCAGCAAGGAAGTATACTATTTCTGCCTGAACCGGGTTGGTATCCTGATATTCATCAACCATAATATAGCTGTATAACGAGGTCAGTTTTTCGCGAATATCCAAATGGTTTTTTAAAAGAAGATGCAAATATATCAGCAGATCATCATAGTCGAGAAGATTGTTTATTCTTTTTTGGTTTGCGTAGTCCTTGTTTATTTCAATAATTGCTTCCATATTATTTGAAAAATGCGGGTAATCATGTGAGACTACATCTTCAATAGATAAGACCTTGTTGACAGTTCTGCTAAAAATATTGGCAAGAGTCTGTTTTCTTGGAAATGAGCGATTTTTTGAAGCATAGCCAGAATCCTTTCTTATCATGTTTATTAAACTTTCGGTATCTGACCGGTCTATAATAGAGAAGTCATGACCAAAGCCAATTTCTTTTGCATAAGTTCGAAGCACAGTATTTGCAAAAGAATGAAAGGTTCCTCCTGAAACCCCGGCGCATCTTGAATCAAGCAGTTGCGTGGCACGATTCAGCATTTCCTGGGATGCTTTTCTTGTAAATGTGAGAAGAAGAATTGATTGCGGAGAAACACCTTTTTCCACAAGGTAAGCAACCCTGTATGTCAAAGTTCTGGTTTTTCCGCTCCCTGCGCCGGCGATAATCAAAAGCGGCCCCTCTGTGCTTGTTACAGCATCAAGTTGGGAAGGATTCAGTTCTTTTTTATAGTCAATGCTTGTTTCGTGAGTATTGTCTGATAATTTCATTTGCTGTTTCATTTTAATTCGATATAATTTCAAAAACGTGGGAATTATTTTATTCTTATTTATTAGTTATGCCCGTTAAGGCATAGTATTTATTGTTTTCTTTTTGCACATCTATTTTGAATTGTCAATAAATGGTCAAATATGGAACTTCCGCACACAGGTCACAAAATTATTTTCTGTTCCTTTCTTCTTACTCATTCTTACCTATTTGGCATAAACGATGAGAAATTTCTGCTTCACGGACGCTGCC
>JAGGWL010000143.1 GCA_021157555.1 Deltaproteobacteria bacterium
GACTCCAAACAGCGGGCACCTGTAAAAAACCCGTTCGCCAGTTCCACTATTTGACAAAATAATTACGATATGATATTTTTTTGCAAAACATAATAGGATTTAATATTATGCAAAACGTTAGGAACGGGGACAAAATAACTGTCAGTCATTTTCCACCATGAACGAGCAAATGGAATTATACAATAGCTTCAGCACAAATGTAACGTTTGCGCTTTAACAACAACCAAGATGATTAAAAATGGAAGCAGATAAAGATCGAAGCGTTTATAAAAAAGAAGCTTATTTGTTTTTGGATAAAATTCTGAAACATGACGGATATACAATTGTTTCCGGATTTTCCTGCAGCGATTTTTTGTCGTCGCTCTCCTGCTCAGCACTCTCCTGCATTACGAATATCATAGATTTTATAGCATATAATGATGATAACCGCATAATTTTATTTTTTTTTTATAATGAAAATCGGGAAAAAATTCTAAAAAAAATATCGGCAACGCTTCATGCTGCTGATAAAAATCTTTTCCAAATTTCTTATTATATAATTTTTCCTGCTTCCGACCAGATGGATCAGTTTAGAACTGTGGAATGGGCGGAAAACTGGCAAAGGGGATTTTTTCTTTCTTTTGACGAGATTAAAGAAAAAGCCTCTCAAATTGATCAAACCGGTTCCGGCGAATTTATAACGGAAATTCAGAAAACAAATAATGCGTCTCCCTTAAAACAGAGCATCAAACATTTAACAGCTAAAATTATAAGTAACTCTCCAGTCGGAGACAAGAAAGATCCCGAACACTATATCCTGAAATTCAAGGCCACAGGTTTGAATAGAATTGTCCCCGGACAGTTCGTAATGGTAGATACACTTACTGTCGGCAAAAGGAAAATTTTAGAAGAGAATTACTATAACAATTATTTGACGCCTTTAAATCCCTACTCTATCCATTCGGCAAATAAAAATTTTAAACGAAAATCTTTTTTAAAAAGACCTTTTGGTATCCATCGAGCCTATTATAAATTTTTTAAGCTGAATTATTTAAAACATCTCTCCCTTCCACCTCATCTGGCAGCAATAACTCATACTGTTTTTCCTCATGAGTTTAAAATTTTATATAAACTTATTGATGACGGAACAGGTACAAATGAATTAAAAAAAATCAGGGAAGGCGATAATCTCAGAATGCTGGGGCCTCTTGGTAATGCTGAAAATCCTGTACTATGGCGCTTAAAAGGAATTGAAGAAATACATCTTGTTGGAGGTGGCGTAGGAATGGCGCCGCTTATCTTCTTCGGCCAGGCACTTAAGTTCTATTCTTATAAGATAAAGGCATTTATAGGTATAGACACAATTGCAACACTGATCAAATCGGCTCCTTTTGCACGTACTTTTGCTGATACGACAGATAACGCTTTTGTTTATATTGATGAATTATCGAAAATAGGTTTTAAATCCAGTGAAATATTCTTGTCTTCCGAGATTAAAATTGATAACAATTTAACAATAGACAAAATTGCAGAAAAAAATATTCATCATGGTTTTGTAACTGAGCAGTACAAATCTTATCTTTCCGGATGTACAACTCATAAAAAGATAATGATTATAACCTGTGGACCCAAACCTATGCTTATGGCTTTAAAAAAAAATGTTGATAAATTTAATATTCCCATGAAAGTTCTTCTTGAAAAAAGGATGGGATGCGGAATCGGTGTTTGCATGTCCTGCGTATGCAAAACAATAAAGAATAACAGGGAAAAATACTCACGCGTTTGTATGGAAGGGCCTATGTTCGACGCGGGAGAAATCTGTTGGGAGAAATTATAAAAAATGCTTCAGGTATATTTAAAAAATATTAAACTAAAAACTCCCTTAATGACCGCATCCGGTACTTCAGGGCATGGTAATGAGCTTGAAGTTCTGGAAAATAGTCCAACAATACTCTCTGCTCTTGGAGCATTTGTTACAAAAGGGGTTACTCTGAGAGCCAAAGAAGGAAACTCTGAATTCAGAATCGTGGAAACAGATTCCGGCTTGCTGAACTCAATAGGGCTTCAGAACGAAGGCGCAGAGTTTTTTATGAAAAATGAACTTCCCGGGCTGCGTAGTTTTGGACTCCCTGTAATTGTAAATATATCTGCGGATTCCATTGAGGAATTCGGAAAACTGGCTTCTTATCTTTCTGATAATGATAGTGATCAAATAATTTCTGCAATAGAGATTAATGTTTCCTGCCCTAATATTGAAAAAGGAGGAATTGCATTTGGAACTGATCCTATACAGGTTGAAAAAATAGTAAATAAAGTCAAAAACAGTATAGATGACAGAATTTCTATTATTACAAAACTGACTCCGAATGTTACAGACATAACAATACCGGCGCGCGCAGCAATTAACGGAGGTACAGATGCTCTTGCCATGATAAATACCCTGCGCGGAACAGCCATAGATATTTACACATGCAAGCCGATGCTGGGTAATAAAACAGGCGGGCTTTCAGGCCCTGCAATAAAACCGATAGGTCTTTATATGATATACGAATGTTTTGAGAAAATTCCTGAATGTAATAGCAGACAGGTACCTCTTATAGGTTTGGGAGGAATTTCAAGATGGCAGGATGTAGTCGAATATATTATGGCCGGAGCAACTGCAGTGGGAATAGGCACTGCCTGTTTGGTTAACCCTGACCTTTTTCCCAACATTTACAGCGGACTCAAAGAATTTATTGAAAAAAAAGGATGTGCAATATCAGAATTAACAGGAATTGCACATAGTCCCTAATGAAGTTCTTTTGTCCTCAGTTCCTTAATAACCATTGAGAACGGAGGGCGGTAATTGCCTGGCCAGGAAATCATCACTATAATTGTTCATAAGTTGCCAGATGATGGTTTGATAATGATTCAATCAGAGCTAATAATCTGCTATTTTCTACGAATTAATGTAGGTTTTAGCATACAGGTGAAATATAAAAAATTTATTCTATTATCAGCTCTGAAGGGGCTATGCATACCAGCCAAGTGCAACGTCCTCGTTCCTGATCTCCCATAATCAATATATTACATTCTAAAGGCATAATTTTTTTGTTATGTTTTAGCAGAAATACATAACATGTAAC
>JAGGWL010000250.1 GCA_021157555.1 Deltaproteobacteria bacterium
AAGAACAACCCGCGCCATTGAAACCAGCCCCGCCGATTTGATATTCAAACGCACCCAGCCACGGCCGGGGCCTGGAGAGAAAGGCTACCATGAAAAATAATTTTTATATAATTTTCGTATTGTTCTGTCTGCTTGCTGGCTGCGTTGCCCAAAGCGTTCCTCCTGTCGATATCTATACTATATCGCCTGAGTGGGCAGACACTATCGCCCAGGGGGAAAGAGAGAAAAAGAGCCTTTTCATCATTCAACTGGCTCCAATGCATGCAACGCGAGCTCTTAAGGGTACCGAAATCCTTTATACTGATACACAATATGGCTGGAACAGCTATGCCTACAGCCGCTGGAATGATGCACCGGTACAATTACTACAAATGGTCTTCCAGGTTGCCATGGAAAAAAATGATCTGTTTAAGGCCGTGGTTCCTCCCACATACGTATCAGAAGCTGATTTACTACTGGAAAGCACTCTGCTTGATCTCAGCCATCATATCAAAGATGACGAGACTTCCGAAGGAGTCGTCAGAGTACGTTTTTATCTAATTAATAATACGACAAAAACGGTAACATCAACAAAAGAGTTTATCTCCAGGGTGACGGTAGTCACGCAGAATGCCCAAGGTGCAGTAAAAGCACTCAACAAGGCGGCAGCCAATGTTGCTCGCGACCTCGTTGCCTGGCTTGCCGAACCTGGCAGGATTGAAACGTAAAAGCGAAATGAACCAGACAAAAAATGGAGGTATTAAACAATAATTTTAATTATTTTAATAAGTTACAGGGCACTTTTGATCAGTAAAAAAGGAGAACCAGGATATGCAAATTGCCATGATTGGTTTGGGGCGTATGGGAATAAATATGGCGAAGCGGCTTTTAAGGGGCGGCCATGAGGTAGTAGCTTATAACAGGACCGCGGACAAGACTGAACAAATGGTGAGAAAAGGAGCGGTAGCCGCATATTCTCTCAAGGAGGTCGTTGAAAAACTTTCTAAACCTCGTATAATCTGGATAATGCTTCCTGCTGGCCCTGTTGTGTATGATCATATCAAGCGGCTCAGTGATATCATGGAGCTGGATGATATTATTATTGACGGAGGAAATACATACTACAAAGATGATATTCAAAGGGCTGATCTGCTTGCGGAGAAAGATATTCAATTTATAGATGTCGGCGTTAGCGGCGGCATATGGGGTATTGAAAAAGGGTATTGCCTGATGATTGGCGGTTCACGAAAAACAAGTCTGTATCTTGATCCCATATTCAAATCCCTCGCACCTGAAGAAGGTTATCTTTATTGCGGTCCCACCGGTTCGGGGCATTTTGTAAAAATGGTCCACAACGGCATTGAATACGGCATGATGCAGGCCTATGGAGAGGGGTTTAATATTCTGCATGCTTCTCCCTATGCTGAATCACTAAACTATTCTAAAATTGCTCATCTCTGGAATCAGGGGAGTGTGGTCCGTTCATGGCTTTTGGAACTTGCTGAAAAGGCTTTTACCAACGATGAAGAGCTTGCTGATATCCTTGGATATGTAGAGGATTCAGGAGAAGGGCGCTGGACGGTTCAGCAGGCGATAGAGACAGGTGTATCAGCGCCGGTGATCGCCCTGTCATTAATGCACAGGTTCGGCTCCCGGGATAAAAACTCCTTTTCGGACCGGGTTGTCGCAGCCCTAAGACGGGAATTTGGAGGACATGGGGTGGTTGCCTCAAAAAAGAGATAGACTGAGGACACCAGGAAGTCATTTCTTATGTGAAAAATTATGGATAATCTGAACAAAAAATTGACTGTAATGGCTGAGACAACAACTTCTGATATGGGACCTTTTGGCTCCTGCATAATAGAGGGCAAACCGGATCCCTCTACAATAGTTATCGTAGGAGCATCCGGTGATCTGACAGCCAGAAAATTGTTGCCAGCCCTGTTTAATCTTTACCTGAACGATTATATGCCCGATCCTTTTCTCATTGTCGGGTGTGCTCGAAGCAAAATGAGTGATGAGGGTTTCAGAAAGAAGATGAAAAAGGCTTTGATAGACACAAATAATCTTGATAATCAAAAATGGGAAACATTTGCCAAATTCCTTTTATATCGGGTCATTGATTACAAGTCTCTTCACTCTTTTAAAAATTTGGCTGATTCACTTAGGGATATGGATAGAGAATATGGAACAGGAGGAAACAGAATTTTCTATCTTTCCACTCCCCCTTCCCTTTATAAAACAACTGCCATTATGCTTGGAAAAGCAGGTCTTTCAAACGAAAAAACAAATCAAAACGGCTGGTCAAGAATAGTAGTGGAAAAACCTTTTGGCCGGAACCTCAATACGGCCATTGATCTTGACAGATCACTACATAAATATTTTCATGAAAATCAGATATTCAGGATTGATCATTACCTCGCTAAAGAGACTGTACAGAATATCCTGATGTTCCGTTTTGCCAATGCCATATTTGAACCAATATGGAACAGGCAGTATATCAGGCAGATAAATATCATCGCGGCTGAAACTCTGGGAGTTGAGCACCGTGCAGGCTATTATGAGCAGGCCGGTATACTGCGTGACATGTTCCAGAACCACATGATGCAGCTTCTTGCCCTAACCGCTATGGAGCCTCCCTCCATGTTCGAGGCAGAAAGGATAAGAGATGAAAAAGTAAAATTATATCAAGCTATAAGGCCTTTTCCCACCCGAGACCTTCAAAATTACCTGATTCTTGGGCAGTATGGCTCCGGGATCATTGACGGAAAAAAGGTAACTGACTATCGCCATGAGCCAGGTATTAATATTAATTCTTTAACTCCAACCTTTGCCGGCATGAAGGTCCTTATTGACAACTGGCGCTGGCAGGGAGTTCCTTTTTATCTTACATCGGGAAAAAGGCTGAGCAAAAAACTGACTGAGATCGTTATCCATTTTAAAGATGTTCCCCATTCCCTGTTTCGCCAGACACTCGGGGAAGAGATCACAGCCAACCAGCTCATCCTCGGCATTTATCCGGATGAAAAGATATCATTAACATTTCAGACCAAAAATCCTGGGGCCAAATTATGCCTCAGATCCGTTGCCATGGATTTTCAATACCATCAAAACTATTCAGGCCCTGTTCTTGATGCCTACGAAAAAGCGCTTCTGGACTGCATGCTTGGAGATCATATGCTATTCTGGCGGCAGGATGGTGTTGAAATCTGCTGGTCATTTTTGACCCCTATTTTAGATAAATGCGAGACATGTCAGGATCGTTCCAGAATGCTTTTAAGCTATGAATCCGGGAGCTGGGGGCCACGATTGTTAAAAAGATCAAAAGGAGAGGAACCGCCTCCGTGAATTTGAATCAAGGTAAAATAATCATAAGAGATACTCTTTCTCAGGCGACTTTAGCCGCATCTGATCTATTTCTCAAAAAAGCAAAGGAGTGCGTATCTGACAAAGGATTTTTTACCGTAGCGATTTCAGGCGGCTCAGCGCCAAAGCCAATGCACAGAATGCTGGCAGAAGAACCATATCGCTCGAAAATACCATGGAATAGAACACATATTTTCTGGGTTGATGAGCGCTGCGTTTCCTTTGCAGACCCTGCCAGCAATTATGGCGCGGCCAAACAGGACATTCTTGACATGGTGGGGATTCCCCAGGAACAAATTTATCCTATGTTTGACGGAGGTTTTCCTGAAGAAAAGGCATTGAAGTACCAGAAAAAAATCGTTGATTTCTTTCAATTGAAAGAGGGGCAATATCCCATGTTTGACCTGATATTTCTTGGAGTCGGCCAAGATGGACACACAGCCTCTCTCTTCCCGGGGCAGGAAGCTGTTTCAGAGAATAACAGAATTATTATCGCTGTCAGAGGCGGCAATCCCAATGTAGATCGCATCTCCATGACATTTTCTGCCCTGAATAGCGCTGCATATGTTGTTTTTCTTGCATCAGGAAATGAAAAGGCGGCAATAGTAAATAATATATTAAGTGGCAGTAAGCCAGGTTTGCCGGCCTCAAAAATCAAGCCGAAAAACGGCATATTGATCTGGATACTGGACAAAGAGGCGGCATCCCTAATGTAAAAACAACAGCATCTATAAAAGGTGTGTTTTTTTATCTTTATATGATCACAGATATATACAGTCGCAAGATTGTTGGCTGGGAAGTTCATGATAGACAAAGTGATGTTTTATCTTCAAGTCTTGTAAAAAGGGCATGTTTATCAGAAGGAGTAAGTGGGAAAGATATTGTCCTCCATTCAGACAATGGCTCTCCCATGAAGGGAGCAACTATGTTGGTAACTCTTCAGAATCTTGGTGTAATCCCATCCTTTAGCAGGCCATCAGTAAGTAATGATAATCCATATTCTAAAAGCTTGTTTAAGACATTAAAATATAGCCCAATTTATCCTTCAAAACCCTTTGATACCATAGAAATAGCAAGGGAATGGGTTCTTACATTTGTACGCTGGTATAACAGCCACCATCATCATAGTGGAATAAAATTTGTCATACCCCATATTTTATGCAATTGTCAACAATCGGGAAAATAATTGAATTGATATTCTTAAATTTTAAAAAAGGGGACTCATGTCGAAAAATATTATAATAAAAAAAGATGATAAAATTGGCAAAATTATATTTAACGACCCTGACCATTTTAACCCTTTGACACCGGATGTTTTAAAAGAGGTCATTGCTGCAATAAAAGATTTGGAAGATGATTCTGAAATCCGGGTCATTATGTTTTTGGGAAAAGGAAAAGGCTTTTCCGCCGGAGGGAGTTACGCTTTTCTGGACTCATTAACCAGGTTAACCCCGGGAGAAATAAAAACCCGGCTTTACAAGTATTTCGCAGGCGCGGTAAAAGCCATTAAGCTTAGTCCCAAACCTACAATTGCGGTTGTGGGAGGCCCGGCAGTGGGCGCCGGCTGCGAGTTGGCAGTAGCATGCGATTTCAGAATTGTTTCGGAAAAAGCAATGTTTCAGGAAATATGGGTCAAACTTGGCCTGCTTTCACCATTGGGTGGTATGTTTCTGCTTCCCAGGTTGATCGGTCTCTCCAAAGCTACCGAAATGTTTATGCTTGGAACATCTGTATACGGCAAGGAGGCCGAACGGATTGGCCTGGCCAATAAATGTGTTCCAGCCGAAAAACTGGAAGAAGAGGCATATGTCCTGGCTCAAGAGCTTGCTGAAAGCGCCCCCATGGCATTGTCGGCAATTAAGGACGGCCTTCGAAGAGGACTGGAATCAAGCCTTTATACAGAATGGGAAGCCAATGTTTTTGCGCAGGCAGTGCTGTTTGCTTCCGCAGATTTTAAAGAAGCTTTGTCCGCTTTAAAAGAATCACGTAAGCCTGAATTTAAGGGGAAGTAATGTCCAATAATGAATCAAGCTGCCCTTTTTTGTCAAACGCATAAAGGTCGTCGCAGCCGCCTACATGATAATCATTAATAAAGATTTGAGGAACTGTTTTTTGACCACCGCTTTTTTTAACCACTTCGGCGATAAGTTCAGGATGTTTGTCTATACGTACTTCCTGATAATCAATGCCTTTTGATTCTAAAAGATGCTTGGCTTTTATGCAGTAAGGGCAGATTAATGTTGAATAAATGATTACTTTTTTCATGTAAAGTTTTTCCTAAATAGTGATGTTTTTTAATTTTTTAAACAAAGGCATAATTCTGGATCTGTGTTCAGGCGGCACCATTAAAATATTAACAGGATGATTTTTAATGAGTCTGCTACCTGGTTCAACGGATATTTGTTTATTTCGCCAATTTTTTTCCTGTACTTCAAAAGAGAGCATAACATCCATGATATTTCCTGAATATCCATCACAATCAATATGTTCAATAAATTGTAAAAAAAGAGTGTTTACTGAAAGAACAAATGGATCGATTTCCGCATAACCTGTTTCAGTACAATTATGTTTTGAAACAAAAGCTCTGCACCCAAAAGGTCTTTTATTATATACAGGGCAGGCGTTATTTGTCAGCAGCGGGCATTCCCCCCATGAAGAATCTATTTCTTCAACCGGTATATCCTTGTCTTGCGCGCATAAAACAGCAAGCCTGTTCGTAGTTGTTTGTGGTATGAAATGCTGTGTTTCACACTTTGCAGCAAGTTTTATCTGCAGTAATTTTTTTTCTGCTGCAGATAAATCAAAAAGGATTTTATAGCTTTCCAGGCTTGTAATAGTTACATTACAGGTACAGCATACTGAACAAAATTTTTTACACGCAACATCAATGCTTTCTATAAAGTCATCGTAGATTTTATAAATTTTGTCCAATAATATTAATCGACTGTCAATATTCATAAATGATTCGCATAGAAACGGAAATAAAATTATTCATATTTTTTAACAATATCCCTAAAGTAGTTCCCCATTAATAACTTGGCAAAAGATTCTGTCTCATATTTAACTACGGTTTTACGATCATCAAATTCCAGCTTTTCAGCCAGTTTTAAAAAAACCTCAACAGATACCTGTGCATTTTTATTAATCTTGTTTGCCATATCAATGGCGAAACTCATCAAATCATCAGGCGCAACAGATTTATCTATAAGGCCGATACGCATGGCTTCAGATACATCTATCGTTTCACCCGTAAGCAGCAATTGAAGAGAAGAGGATTTGCCTATTAGTTGAAAGAGTCGTTTTCCTCCGCCCCAGCCTGTAATTAAACCATTAGGCGCCTGACGCAAACCAAAAGTAGCATGAGAAGCGGCTATACGAAAATGACAGGCGGTTAAGATTTCGCAGCCTCCACCAAGAGCCTGACCGTTAACAGCTCCAATTACAACCCTTTTACCGTAAAGCAACCTTTCCAGGATTGCCTGCATCCTTTTAGACATAGCGAAGCATGCATCATAAGTTTTCAGAGATGCGAAATAACGTAAATCCCCGCCTGCGCTGAAAGTCTTTGAGCCTGAGCCGGTAATAATTATTGCGCGAATTTTATAATCCGCTTCAATTTTATCAAGATGATTTTCAAATTGCTCCATTGCCTTATCATTTATGGAATTATGAACTTCCGGACGGTTGAAGCGCAGAATAGCTATATTTTCCTTACATTCGAGTTCTATTAATTCTTTGTTAATCATTTATTCCTTCCATTTTTTATAATATCATATAAATAGTATGTAAAAAATAATTTTATAAAATCATTGCCGCGCCTAATCCTTTAC
>JAGGWL010000117.1 GCA_021157555.1 Deltaproteobacteria bacterium
AATATGGTCCGCTGGCTGAACAAATATGGCTATATTGCCAGTCTTGCTAAAAACCGGAAGGATTACAGGCCGTCGGCCGGTGAATATCTTATCACTGAAAAAATACTAAAATATAACCCTGGCAATGTGGGCTTGAGAATAGGTATTGGGTATGGCGCAGGAGCAGCATCAATGGATGTGCATTACGAATTATACGGCAAAAACAAAAAAGCTGTTCTTACAGATGATCGTGGTGTAGGTTCCAGTCGAAACTGGACATATTGTGCAGAAAAAATCAATAAAGATATTATTGCACGTATTGGAAATACCTTGAACAAATAGAGAATTACATATGAATAAAAAAGATAAAACATATCAAGGATTTGAACAAGGGCCAATAAGGCCGCCAAGCGAGGCTCGCAGTCTTCTTATACGCGTAAGCAGAAATTGTCCGTGGAATAAATGCACTTTTTGTGGCACATACAACGATACCACATTTTCCGTACGTCCGGTTGAAGATGTTATTAAAGATATTGATTCTGTTTACAAACATGTTGAAACTCTGAAATCTATAGCAGATCTTGAAGGCCGCATAACTCAGGCTAATCTTAGAAGTGCCCTGAATGATATTGAGCAAGGTGATCAGGATTCTTTTTATGCGGCAGTTAACTGGTACGCCTGCGGCATGGAGTCTGTATTTATTCAAGATGCCAACAGCCTTATAGTTAAACCAGCTAACCTTATTGAAATACTGCTACAGATAAGAAAATGTTTCCCATGGGTTGCAAGAATAACTTCATATGCACGATCACACACAATTGCACGCATCAAGGATAATGACCTTAAGTCAATTAAAAAGGCCGGGTTGAACAGAATTCATATCGGCCTTGAATCAGGTTCCGATCTGGTTCTCAGTATGGTGAAAAAAGGCGTTGATAAGGAAACACACATAAAAGCCGGCTTAAAAGTAAAAAAAGCAGGAATGGAACTTTCAGAATATGTTATGCCTGGCCTTGGGGGAAGAGAATATTCTAAAATTCATATTCTTGAAACAGCCGATGCTATAAACAGAATTAATCCGGATTTCATACGGTTGAGGCCGCTTGCAATTCCTGACAATATTGAACTATATAATGATTATAAATCAGGCCGCTTTGAAAAATGTACTGATATAATGGTAGCAGAAGAAATTCTTCTTTTCATAGAAAACTTACAGGGTATTACCAGTGTTCTGAAAAGCGACCATATACTGAACCTTTTTGATGATCTGGAAGGCAAATTTCCTGACGATAAGAACAATCTGCTGGCAATATTGCAAAATTTTCTTGCTATGGATAAACAACACCAGTGCTATTATCTGGTAGGCCGGCGAATGGGGCTTTTTCACAGGTTGGACGATATGGAGAACCAGAAAAAAATGAACAGCGTGAAACAAATTTGTACAAACAATTCAATTACACCCGACAATGTAAATCAAATTGTCGATGAAGCGATGCAAAGATTTATATAAACCTTAGGAACGAGGACAAAACAATAATTGTGTAGGGGCGAACCTTGTGCTCGCCCTTTACATATAAAATTACATATTATGTAACCTGTTTTTTATAGATATCATAATACTTAAAGACTTTGGCTATATAAAATTTTGTTGCCTTAAACGGCGGGACACCGTTATACTGTCTTACATATCTGCTTCCGGCATTATAGGCTGCCAGTGCAAGCTCAACATCCCCATTAAACCGAACAAGTAGTTGTTTGAAATATTTGACTCCGCCATTAATATTATGTTCAGGATTGAAGCTGTCGGCAACACCTAGCCATTTAGCTGTCCTCGGCATTAACTGCATAAGACCCTGGGCACCTTTTTTGGAAAGTGCTTTTGGATTATATCCCGATTCGGCCATTATTATTGCCTTGATCAAGGCAGGCTCAACCTGGTATTGATTTGCCGCCTGAAATATCAGCATATCGAATGGACCGGCATGTTTTTTATTCTCTAACTCATCCTGAATATCCGTGCAAGTGGATTGTAGTTTGACTGTTTCCGGCACTTGTGTAATAGCATTGTTAGTACTGGCAGTTATTTCATTTTCATTATCTGTGAAACCTGCAGCTTCATGGTTGGTATAATTATATGTTGTTCCGGGAAAAATAAAAATGCCGGCAACAATAAAAATTGAAATCCAGTAATTCAAGTTTGAACTCAGGCTATTTATAAAAAATTTGTTATTCATTATGCAATCCCATCTATATATTAATTTTTTTTCTTTTTTCCGGCTATAAAAATCAAGCTTAAGCCTATCAGGCACATTATGACCGGTTCGGATATGGAAGAATGTTTACCAATATAGGAGAACGCACTTGCAATTCCCATAATACCTGGAACTGTTAAAAAAATATATAAAAAAAATAGAAACTTTTTCAAAGTTAGTACCCCTGTCTTATAGTATTAATTGCTCTCTAAATTTACTTACTCAATATACTTAGATAGCAAGGGCTATGCCATTATTTGTGATAAATTTATTAATGTATGATTTCAGGTAGTTATATAAATAAACTATAAAATCAAAAATAACGCTTGAGAAATAAAATACATAAGGATAGGTAATGTTTTACCCAATACAGAAAAAAGTTTTCCGTTACTACAATCATAAAGGAGATGACAATGAAAATAGATTTTCATACGCATATTTTTCCCGCTAAAATCCGTGACAACAGAGAAAAATATTTTTATAACGAACCTGAATTCACTCTTTTGTACGATTCGCCAAAGTCAAAATTTTCAGGGGCAGCAGGAATTGTTAAAACAATGGGTGAACAGGGGGTTGATTTCTCGGTAGTATTCGGATTCCCGTGGAAAAATCCGGAATTATATAAAATGAATAATGATTATATTTTGGAAGCCGTTGAACGTTACCCCGACAGGTTGGCCGGGTTTGCTTGTTTTGATGCTCTTCATGATGGAGCAGCCGTAGAAGCGGAACGATGTATTGAGAGCGGCCTTGCTGGAATTGGTGAACTCGCGTTTTATGGATCAGGAATTGACAGTGAATGCGTTGAAAGGCTGGAGCCGGTTATGGAAATCTGTTTAAAAAAAGACCTGCCTATTTTAATTCATACAAATGAGCCTGTAGGCCATAAATACCCGGGGAAAACGCCTAATACCCTAAAACAGATATACAGCATGGTGAGGAGCTACCCTGAGAACATAATAGTACTGGCTCACTGGGGAGGAGGTATATTTTTCTTTAATCTCTTAAAAAAAGAGGTTAAGGAGAGTCTAAAAAATGTATATTTTGATACTGCAGCCTCTCCTTTTCTTTATGATACAGATATATACAAGTATGCAAAAGAACTTGCAGGTATAGATAAAATACTGTTCGGGAGTGATTTTCCGCTTATTAAACCTGCAAGATACTTCAAAGAGCTTAAAAATACAGGCCTTCCCCAAGATGATATCGACAAAATATGCGGTATTAATGCAGAAAAATTGTTGAAGCTGGGAAAATAATAATACTAAATTATAACATTTTTTGGGCTTGGCTCTAATTTCGACCAAACACTGAGCTATAATAAAATTTGAAAACCTCTGAAACTCGCTGCGCTCAAACAGCCAGAGGTTTTCAAATTTCACCATAGCTCAGTCCTGACATC
>JAGGWL010000339.1 GCA_021157555.1 Deltaproteobacteria bacterium
GCCCAAGCATAGCCCATATCAATGTGGTCTTTCCGGAACCGCTTTCGCCTATCAAACAAAAGGTTTCTTTTTCATGAATATTGATAGACAGATCCCGAACCGCATAAAAAGAGTCTCGCCGAAAAATCGATCCTGACCTTAAATTAAATTTTACTGAAAAATGCTGTAAACTTAAAAAAGGGATAGTCATTTTATTGTTTTGCATCTCTAATCAGGGGATAATTCCGGTAATTACCGGAGCAACTGCTCTTGCTGTTTGTGTCTGGACTTTTTGCTAAATAAAAATTTTCTTTCGTTAGTGGGGAGTAAGTACCTTCAATGGGAAATAAGATACAATGGGATTAAAATCACGATCATCGTGAAGTAAAGTTAATTCTTCAATAATACAAAATGTTGCAATTATTACATCAATCGTTTTTCGTACAGTAATCCCGGCTTTTCGAAGTCGTCGGTAATTTTGGGCGCTTTGAACCGCTATATTATATCCACCCATTTGACGAAATGGAAGATCACCAAGGTAAGCTTTTGCTGATTCATAGTCCTTATCGGATTTGAAACCCTGAAGAACTTCTGTAAAAATTAAATCTCCTATGATAATGGGAACCTTGGAAAGGACATTATCAAGTAAATCTGTTTGCCATGAGTTATTGCCGTTGAAATAATCAATCCAAACGGATGAGTCGACCAAAATCATCGATCCAACCTCATTGCATTGAGGTTGCCATCCCATTTTAGTTTTCCACGTAAATTTTTTATGCATTCTTGTTTTTTTATTTGAACTAATAATTTTAGGCTGGTTTCAACAACATCTTTTTTTGTTTTTAAGAGACTGAGCGTCATTGCTTCTTTCATAAGATCGTCATCTATAACAATATTGGTTCGCATAATTCCTCCTTGCATTTGTGTGTATATTTATTATATAATATACACATTTAATAAGTGTCAAGGTAAAATGCTTGGTGGGTATTCCGGCATGAATAATTAAAGAAATTTTATATTGATGATGCATACGATATGTGCTTTATGTGTATTGCATACATATAAAGGAGAATATAATGCGAACAAATATTGATATTGACAATGGTTTACTTGAAGAGGCTTTTTCCGTCAGTCAGGTCAGAACCAAAAAGGATTTAATTCACGAAGCGCTGCGTGAATATATCAGGTTAAACAAACGCAAGGATCTTGCTGAACTGGCAGGCTCAATTGAGTTTTATGAGGGCTATGATCATAAAAAATTAAGGGAAACCAGGGAATGATTATTGTTGATACTTCTGTCTGGATCAGTGTTTTAAAAGATAAAACAGGTAAAATAGTGAAGGCCTTTCGTAAAAAAACCAGGGCTGACATTATTTTATTCAGCCGTTTTGTTCAGATCGAACTGCTTCAGGATGCAAAAGATGAATTTGAATTCAGGCGGCTTGATGAATATCTGGCAACCCAGTATTATCTTGAAGCAACGGAGCAGACCTGGAGACAGGCAGCCAGAATTTATTTTGACCTCAGGAGATCCGGTATAACCATAAGAAGCACGATTGATTGCTGCATTGCCTGTATTGCCATCGAAGCCCAGGCTGTCCTGCTGCATCAGGATCGAGATTTTGAAAAAATTGCCAAAATCAGCCATCTTGAGCAAGAGTTTTTTAATCCTGATATTTTATAAAAAACATGAATGAATTTAAAACAAAAAACAATGCCGATACTGCATCAAATTCAAATCGGTGAGTAGAGAAACCTTGCCTTCAGGTAGCAGCAAATGTAGAAGATGTTAACTACTTGAAACCAGTAATTTTGTATATGGATGAACCGGGTTATCAAATATGTCGCTGACGGTTCCGGATTCGACTATAAGACCTTGATGCATGACCGCCACACGGTCGCAAATTTTGGATGCAATGGAAAGATCGTGGGTAATAAGGATTATCCCGGCATGATGTTCATGCTTAAAACTGACGATCAAATCCAGAATCTGTAAACAGATTGTCGGATCAAGAGCCGAGGTTACTTCATCTAAAATCAATAATTCCGGTGAAGCTGAAAATGCCATCACAAGCTGCGCCCGCTGGAGCATTCCTCTGCTCCATTCATGCGGATATTGGCAGCACCGCTCTTTTGGCGATGCTATGCCAACATTTTCAAGAAGGTTATATATTATTTTTCTTTTTTTCTTTTTAGAAAGCTTGTTTAAGGCAACAACTTCATCAAATTGGCTGCCCATGGTAAAAACAGGATCCATGGCAGCTTTTGGGTTTTGCATTACCAGCGCTATCCTTTTACCCCTGATAAGCCGCAGCTCTTTTTCTGTTTTTTTTGTAAGTTCCTGATCGTCAAAAAAAATGGAACCTGAAATGATTTTTGCCGGAGATTCCAGCCGGATAAGACATTTTGAAAAAATGGTTTTGCCGGAACCGGATTCTCCCACAATACCAAGGATTTCACCGGAATTTAAAGACAGACTTATACCGCGCAGAACCCTTGGCATATCAGGACTGCCTGGAAAAGCCGCTTTCAGATCTTTCACAACAAGAAGATCTCCAGCATGTAAAATTTTATTTTTCACAAAGGTATAAGGGAGTTCCTAATCAATCTCTTTCCGGTTTATTTCTCGTGTCATCAGATATTTTTCCGCAGGATGAATCCGATAATTTTCAACATAATCGCAGACTGCGCTGACCATTGATTTGTGAAACAAAACTATAACAGGGCAATCATCATATATAATTTTTTGAATTTTGTTGTAAATTTTTTTCCGTTCTTTAAAATCAAAGGTATTTTTTCCTTTTTTTGCCAGTCTGTCTAACTCAGGATTTTCATAACCCATAAAATTTGATGCCTGCCCCGAGGTGAAAACCTGAGAAATAAAATAATCAGGATCACCCTGGAGAGCTGTATTCCACATCTGCAAGTTTAGATGAACATATCCTTTTTGCATGGCCCGGTTAATGGGCGACCCCTTTTTGGTGATTTTCAGATTCAAGGCGATTCCAACCCTGGCCAACTGCTCCTGCACCAGCTCAAGAGTCGGTTTTAATGCTGCGCGTCCTTCGTATGTCCATGCATTAAGAACCAGGGGGTGGCCTTTAATTTCGAGTATTCCGTCCCTGTTTTCGTCAACTGCGCCTGCTTCGGCGAGAAGTTTTGATGCCAAACCAGGATCATAAGGATAAGGTTTTAAATCTTTATTGCTCCATGGAAGAATTGGAGGAAAAATTGATGCACCCACTTCTCCTCCTATGCCTGCAAGAACAGCCTCTACAATCTCATCCCGATTAATCGCATAATTAACAGCCTTGCGGATAAGAGGATCTGCAAGAGGGCCGTCTGCAACCCTTACAAAGAAAAAACAGAGCCTGGTTGTAGGTTGGCTGACAATTTTTACACCTTTTCGTGATTTAAGCCGGCCTGCATCGGTTTCAGGAAAACCTGTCGCTATATCCAACTGACCGGCTTCGAATGCCAGCATCCGTGTTGCCGGGTTCTTGATGATTTTAAGATGTGCCCCTGCAAGTTTCGGTTTTCCGCCCCAATACCCGTTAAATCGTAACACAATAACCTGTTCATTTGGAACAACTTTTTTCAACATAAACGGACCGGTTCCGTAAATATTTCCCCCCTTGCTCTTTGGCGAGATTATTCCGGTGCCTGGAGATGTTAAATTATATAAAAATGCCGCATTGGGTCTGTTTGTTTCAAACAGGATGGAATATTTATCAAGAACTGTGATTTTTTTGATATCTAACAAACCATGCAGCCGTTTATTGAATACAGGGCTGTTTTTATCTATTATCCTGTTGAAAGTCCATTTAACAGCAGTTGCATCAAAAGAGCTGTTATCATGGAATTGCAGCCCTTTTTTTAATTTAATCTCCCAGGTTAGAGGCTTTTGGTTTTTATATGACACTGTTAGCCAGGGTGTCAGGTTTAAGCCAAAGTCGAGAATAAAAAGGGTTTCCGTTACTCCCGCCTCATTGGTATACCATCCATTATAACCTTTTGCCGGATCGACAACTTTTACTGAAGGCCCGAAAGGCATGGCTATGATCAGTTCATTTGACAAATCCTGTGCATAGACGGAGAAAGACGCAAACAAAACAACTAAAAATAAAATTTTATTCATTCCCACACAAAAGCGTGGGAATGATAAAATTTTATTTTTTTGCATGTGCAATAAAAAATAATGGCTCAATATTGTTCATCCGTTTCTTTTTTAAATAAGGATTTGTTTCAAAGCAGGATGTATCATACGATTTAATATCTTTAAAACACGCTGCCTTTAAAAGTAAATCAGCATCTTCAAAACATATTCCCTCATAAAAAGGAAGGTATTTTTGAAGAGCCGCATAACTTAAGAAAAAGCGCGCAGAAATCATACGATCGTTTTTAAACATGTTTTTAAACTGATTAAAAACAAGATGATGGATCCGTTTCCAAGTATAATTCATCCAGAATCCGTCTGATATTACAATCGTTCCTCCAGGTTTCAAAACCCTTCGCCACTCTTTAACAGCCTTGTTTGGGTCAGGAAGCGTCCACAAAAGATTTCTTGAAACTACAACATCGAAAGTGTTGTCGTCAAATTTAAGTTCTTCCGCGTCCTGAATTTTAAAATCTATAGCAAGAGCAGTCTTTTTTGAATGTTCTCTTGCCTGGGATATCATATTTTCAGAAAGATCAATTCCTGTTACGGAAAAACCAAGCCGCGCAAGATATACCGCGAACTGTCCTCGACCTGTCCCTATATCAATAGCATTATTTCCCGGATTGCCCGGAACCAGATTTTTCAATACTGATTCCCAGCTCTCTGCTGTTTTAATTGATTTATCCTTATCATGTAGATAGCTTTTACTTCTCCAGTTCCAGTATTTTTTAATTGACGTTTTTGTTTTTTTCATAATGATTATATTTTTCCTTAAAAATAAACAGTCATATTATACAGCCAAAAACGTCCCGGCGCCCTATAATATTCATAATATTTTTCATTGAAAAGGTTTTCCACTCCAACGGAAAGCGCTACATGTTCAGCCGGCCTGAATGTAACCTTGGCGTCTACAATATTATAGTCATCATCTCCTTTGTATGTATCATCCGCATAGCTGTTTTTATCATCATCAAACCTGTTGTCGCAATAACTGTAGCTTATGCTTGCATCCAGGTATTCTCCAAAATATCCAAGCCATAAATTCCATATTTCCTCCGGAGTTTCATCTACTTGCCATCCTTTTTTGGAAGCATCCTCGGTTTTTGTATATTTAGACCAGTTATGTGTATAAAATACTCCTGTTTTCATATAAAAAGGTAAAAGAGCCTCAACTGCTACTTCAATTCCATTTACTTCGGCCTCTTCGGCATTAATCCTCATTTTTTCTATTATTTCAGTTCCATCAGCAAGCGTGTATGTTGTTTTTTTATTCACAATCAGGTCTTCGAAATCATTTTCAAAATATGTTGCTTTGAAATTGATCCGTTTTTCCCACAATTGCCATTCAGTGCCGATTTCCCAGGTTTTATTGGTAGTCGGATCAAGGCTTGGGTTTGGTTTGGCCATTGATATTGATCCACCGCTTTCCCAGTAATAGCTTGCGGTTCTGTAGTAAAGCGAAGGCGCTGTAAATGCCTCTCCATAGGAAGCCCTTATACTACCGTTTTCCATGATCCTGTATACCAGCGATAATTTGGGACTGAACTTTCCATCGTCAACATCAGGATGTTTGATATTTTCTCCATTTTCGTTGGAATATTTTGCATTATCGCCCCACCAGTGATCATAGCGGCCGCCGAGATAGGCGGTCAAATAATCGATAGGCGAATATTCCATCTGGATAAAAGTGCCCATAGTGCGGTTTCTTCCTGTTGTTTCTTCACGGGTAGATGAAGCGCTATGTTCATCATAACGGTCGGAAAGATTTTTATCCTTTACATCAGCCTTTTCCTGAATACCTTGAACGCCTGCTGTAACCAGATATTTATCATCCAAAAAATGGAATGTTGCCGCAAGATCTGCCTGTGCAAGGTAATTATCTTCTGTTTTATACCTGCTTTTACTTGCATAATGTGTGGAGCTTTCTTTATCGTTGAAACCTAAAACAGCGACAATGTCAACAACACCAGGTACAGAATGGTTGAAATTGATGGTATGCGCAATTGATTCCTTTCTTTTGTCATCCGATGTAAAGAGAAACGGATTTAAGGAATATTCATAAGTGTTTCCCGCATCCTGAATATAGACATCGCCTTCATTCAGGGTTTTCCCGGATGAATCCTTAAGATAGCTTTTACCATCTTCCCAGCCGTATTCAAATTCGCTGATATTCAGACTGTACCATAGTCTGGTATCAGGGCTGAAATCATACCCTGTTTTTAAAAACAGGCAGTGGTCTTCATACCAGTTGTTACCCTGGTTACCGATCTCAAAACGCTCTGTACCGCTTTGCGGGTCAACATCCTTGCTCCAGCCTTTAACAAGCGGCACGCTTGGATCAAGGGGACCTGTAACCGGGCTGCTTACACTTTTATAGGACGGAGTAGTAGTATATCCATCCGAAGTACGGGATTTAAAACTTAATGAGTAGAAAAAACGATCCCCAAGAATGTTGTTTGCCCATCCAAATTTTGGTTCATCCTTTTTGTTTCGAAAAGGTCGATCTGCAATCCTCACGTTGTAAAACTTGCTATTCCAGTCGCCATAAGAAGCAGAAGCCTTTATTTCCAGTTCCTCAGGCACCTTTGTTATATAATTAATAACAGCAGTTTGTGCCAGGGTACCATAAAGTGCGGAAAAAGGACCCCTTGCAATATCAATCCTTTCTACATCTGCCATGGGAATAGCCCCTGTATTATAATAATATCCATAATCATACCAGTTTAGTCCATCCACCATAACAAGAGCTCTTTGCCCCCTGAAGACCGGGCGTGTCCAGTAATCGGCAAGGCCCCTGTACTGCCTGGGCCACACTCCTTCAGTTCTGGCAAGAGGTTTAAATGGATGCTCGGAAATAAAAGCGTCAATCTCATCTTCTGTGATAATAGAAATGCTTGCCGGTGAATCTAAAGATGCCTTCGGCGTTTTTGTTGCAATTACAGTTATAGATTCGAGTAAATGCCTTTCCCCCGAATCCTTATCATCAGCAAATGAATATGTTGTTAATAAAAAGACTGCACCGATTGTCAAGGCTGATATTTTATCAATTATAGATTTAAAATTCAAATAGTTACCTCCAAAACAAAAAAAGCCAGAAAGATTCAACAGGTCTTTTCGACCTTTATTAAACCTTCCTGGCTTTACTAAATTATTTAATCGTTGTTTTTTTGTTTATTGTAATATTGTAAACACAGCTTCTTGCTGTAAATGCAGCTTCTTGCTACATTTAATTTTTATAACCGACTAACAGACTTATTGTCAACCAGAATCAATCGCATGAAACTTTGAAAAAATTAATACACTAAGAACTCACTCACGCGCGCCCCGCAAGCCGCCCTAATTTAGCATACCTTTAAAAAAAATAAAATCTGTCC
>JAGGWL010000194.1 GCA_021157555.1 Deltaproteobacteria bacterium
GATTCGCCGACCAGTGAATAAGCTGCAAAATGCATCACTGCCTTAATTCGATTTTCCGAAAAAATCCTGTCAAGCAAAGCCTGATCATCCATGCTGCCCTGATAAAATTTGCCGCCGCTTACCATATCGCGATGCCCTCTGGAAAGATTATCCAATGTTACAACTTCAGAACCGGCATCCAGAAGAAATTTTACCATGTGGGAGCCGATATAGCCTGCTCCTCCCACAACAAGAATAGTATTTTGTTTCATATTCAGCTTACCCCATCCCCTGTTTTAAAAAAAACAACCCCATCTGTGTGTATCTATGTTCCATTATTGTTTCAAAAGTGTCAACGACAAATAAAGGATGCCGAATTATTTTGCTAAAACGTTTAAAGGAAGCAAATAACAGGATGACACCGCCATCATTAATTGGAACGTCCATTTGTAAATTAGTTGACAGCTTACCTTCTTGATGATACCGAATTCATTTTGTGCCGTTCCTTATCAAGGAGAGTTCAACTACAATCAGGAGGAAAGTATTGTGAATCTTAATTTGGCAATAGATTTTAACCAATTAAAATTACTGATAACTCAGTGCGGAATTGAAGAAAAAACGGATATTATCCAGATGTTGGAAAAAGATACCTTTCCACTTCGCTTTGATCGGTTTCTTAATAAAATTAAAACAGATGATCTGACTATAGAAAAAATCACTGCCGAAGTAGAAACAGCCCGTGAGCAAAGATACAATGCAAAAAGATAATATCAGAGTCGTAATAGACACAAATATTTATATTGGTTTTTTAATCGGAAAAACTCTCTCAGGTCTCGCCGAAGCCATAATAAATGATAAAATCAAAATATTATTCAGTGAAGAACTTTTTGATGAACTCCTCGAAGTTCTTCAACGCCCCAAATTTAAAAAATATTTTTCTCAGAAAGATATAACAGAACTGATTTCTCTTCTTCATTTTAAAACAGAGCAGATTAAAATTACAAAACATTTCAGAGACTGCCGTGATCCAAAAGATAATTTTCTTTTAGATTTGTGTATATCCGGCAACGCTGATTATCTAATTACAGGAGATGATGACTTGTTAGTTCTGAATCCATTTCGTGGTGTGAAAATTATCAATTATCGCCTGTTTCAAGAAATTTTATAAAGTTTTAATTTAAAAAAAGTTTAGGAACAGACTCACATAGACATCCACTTTATAAAAATTTTTTTAAAATTTAACACTTCGCTCCAGATTCCTGTATTGGATTGCCTCTGAAATATGATCAATTTTAATATCGGCTTCTCCTGCCAGATCTGCAATTGTACGCGCAATTTTCAGTACCCTTTTATATGCCCTGGCAGAAAGGCCAAGCTTGTCAATAGCGGTCTCAAGAAGAGAGGAGGAGGCTTGATCAATTGAACAGTATTTTTTAATGTGACGGCTGCCCATCTGGGCGTTGCAGTATATTTTAGTACGTTTCAATCTTTCTGATTGCAGGCCCCTGGCTTTGATAACACGCTTTCTTATCTCTTTCGAAGTTTCGGCCATGGAATCCTGCATCAAATCTTTATAAGGTACAGCCGGCACGTCCACATGCATATCTATCCTGTCCAGAAGAGGCCCTGAAATTTTAGACCTGTACCGCTGGATCTGTTGGGCAGTGCAGCGGCATTCATGTTTTGGATCAGACAGATACCCGCACGGGCATGGATTCATTGCAGCAACCAGCATAAAACTAGCGGGATATGTTAAAGTCGATGTCGCCCTTGAAATGGTAACCTTGAGATCCTCCATGGGCTGCCGAAGAACTTCCAGCACATGTTTTTTAAATTCCGGCAGCTCATCAAGAAACAGAACACCATTATGCGCCAGACTAACCTCACCTGGTCTTGGAATATGCCCCCCGCCTATTAAACCGGCGTCGGACATTGTATGATGCGGTGTACGAAAAGGCCGTTGCGTTACAAGCGCCTGTCCTTGTTCAAGCATGCCGGTTATTGAAAATATTTTAGTTGTTTCAATAGCCTCTTCAAATGTCAAAGGAGGCAAAATTGTTGGGATCCGTTTTGCCAGCATAGTTTTTCCGGAACCGGGCGGCCCGATCATAATCAGATTATGCCCACCGGCAGAGGCGACCTCCATGGCGCGTTTTACATGCTCCTGCCCCATAACTTCAGAAAAATCGCTTTCTGATTTGCAGCCCTCAGCAAAAATTTTCTCAAGATCAGTCATAGCCGGTTCTATCCTGATATCACCACTCAAATAATCGACCACCTGAGACAAATTCTTTACAGGCAAAACTTCTATACCACTTACCACAGAAGCTTCGTTCATATTATCAGCAGGAATCAAGATTCCTTTATAACCCGCATCCCTGGCGGCCAGTGCCATTGAAAGCGAACCTTTAACAGGCTTAACACGGCCATCCAAAGAGAGTTCACCCAACACGAGATATTCAGCGATCAACTCCTGCTGAAACAAACCGGTTGCAGCCAGTATACCCAAAGCAATAGGCAAATCAAACCCGGTTCCTTCCTTTTTAATATTTGCAGGAGCAAGATTAACCGTGATCCTATCATCAGGAAAAGTATAACCGGAATTATTGATGGCCGACTTCACCCTCTCCCGACTCTCCTTGACAGCGGCTTCAGGCAAACCCACAGTGGTAAAAACAGGCAGCCCATACGCAATATCTATTTCCACCTCAACCAGACATGCATCTATTCCAATAAGTGCGCTGCTGAGTATCTTTGCAAGCATTTTATTTTTCATCCCCGTTCTTTAGGCATACTTCATATCACTTCAAAAGTACTTTACACTTTTTTTTAAAAAAACAACTCCATCTATGTTCCATTATTGTTTTAAAAGTGTCAACGACAAATGAAGGATGCCGAATTATATTTAGGAACGGGAACGAAATAACTTCCCCAAGTAGGCGGATAGATTCAGGTAAGGTTTGTTAGATCTGAAAGCACAAAAATTGAAGGAATAGCGAGCTATTTCAATATGTTTGAGCTTTCAGATCGGCAAGGATGGTCTGAAGCTATGATGTATAGTTTGAGAAATTATTTCAGCCTCGTTCCTAAGAATATGATCATGATTGTGGGACTTTTTTGTCCCTAATACTTGAAGCAATATTGGTCATTTGCTCAAAATAATTCTTGACATTCACTTTTACAGTAATTAGTTTATACCCAAATGACCATAACGCATTTTAAATAATTATTCTTTATCAGGAGGTGATAATATGCCGAGAAAAAATGGAACAGGTCCGCAGGGCCAGGGAGCAAGAACCGGAAGAGGGCTTGGTAACTGTAATCCAACGACTGGCGGCTCAGGTATTCAGGGGAATAGGGGTGTAGGAGGCGGCAGAGGATCGGGGCAGTCAAGACAATCCGGTGCGAATTCAGGTGGAGGCTTTGGCGGTGGACGTAAAGGTGGTGGAAGAGGTTCTGGAAGAAGGAACTAATTTTAAACTTTTTAATTTTTAAGGGAGGTATTTATTATGCCAGGATTAGATGGAAGCGGCCCCGGAGGCGGAGGCCCCATGACAGGTGGCGGGCGTGGGCTTTGCAATCCGGCTGCTTCAGAATATGGAACAAGATTTGCCGGAGGTTATGGCAGAGGCGTTCGGCGTGGGCAAGGTTTTAGAGGCGGTTACGGGAATGGAATTGACATGAGGCGGGGTTTTGCATGGAATGCGCCTGCTTACGCTCCCTCGGTGCCTGTAGACAAAAGCAGTGAACTCAATATGCTCAAGGCTGAAGCAGATTATACGAAAAATACTCTTGACCAGATCAACCAGCGGGTTGCAGAACTGGAAAAAACATAATAGTAATTTCAGGTAATTTTCAGTAGTGGAGCTTGCTCCACTACTGAAAATTATATCGGGTCAGAGGATAAAACCTCCGTCTGCCCACAGAACCATACGTACGTGTTCGTATACGGCTCCTCATGTAATTTTAATCCATTGTTTGAGCCCGGACCAGTGAAGGTATTTCTCTGTTGACTTAATCTTTTGACCTATTTAATGTGGATTTACTATAACTTCTCTCCCTTCCCCGGCTTTTTTTTCGGTTTTTTTTTGAAATCTCGCTTAAATGGTTTGACACAGCCTCTCTTATTGTGGGGTAAGCGGTTTGCAATACGAATTTTTCACACATATCAATACTAATTGCATCTTGCTCACTTATTATTATTGAGGAACTTCCATCGTTATTTTTTTTAACCTCATGATTAACA
>JAGGWL010000364.1 GCA_021157555.1 Deltaproteobacteria bacterium
CACATCTCACATATGCCAGCAGATTTCATTTATTACCTCCAGTAACCATCCACGGCAGACTTAATACTCCTCATTTCAATTACGATACAAATATCATGTTGGTGGACAATAGCTATCTGCTTATAGGCCTAACGTACGCATCACCTGCGCCCAAAGCCAATGAGGACTTAGCAAAGACGAGATTTTACACTGAAATGGCAAAAGCGAAAAACGCCATGGCTTTGGACGTCAGAGTGAATGCGGTTGTTCGGTGCCGTTAAGGCGCAAAATCCATATAATACGTTTCGTCGTCAATTTTATAGAAGGTTAAATCTGTTCTTCCGTATTTAATCAAATGGTCGGCCAACACCGCTTTACCATTAGGAACGCCGAGTCTGTTTCTAAAATATTCCCCTATCAAACTGTTATTATGAGGTGTATGGACAGCCTTACCGTTTTGTTGTGCTCTTGTGCATATAAGAGTCTTTCCGTCATCTGTGAAAAGTGTAAAATGAACAGATACTGGCGGGAAAAAGTCTGTACGATATATGTCTGAAGTTAACCGAATATAAGCTTGATTTGGCTCTCTGCCTTCCTCTGGCCTTTGACCCCAGTTAAGGCCGGAGCGTTGCGGCAAATTGCCGTTTCTGTCAAGTAAAGAAACCATAACGGATGGAAGCCCTAAATAATCATTAACATCATATTCGGCCTCATCTGCTACTCCAGTCTGATATTCCTTGCGTCGAAGACTATCTCTGTAAATTGTTATAAATTCTTCTGCTTCAGGATGCTCACAGAATATTGTTTCATTCAGCAGCATTTTAAAATAACCAGCACCATCATTCGGATTGCAACCTGTCATGGTTTCCCGCTGACTATGCAAGCAAAATGCTGTTTGGGTGTAATTTGCCGAACCTGCAAAAGCTAAAACTGGTTTGTCATCACGACACCAAATGTAGACTTTTGAATGAACCGGCGGGTTGCTTGTAATATAACTGCATCTAAATTTATTTGAGAACTCATCACCGGCAAGTTTTTTGAAGCCGTTATGATTGCTTACTGTTAACCCATCTTTTGATGTCATTCCTACTATCAGATGAAGCTTTATATCTTTAGATTTTTCCCTCAACTCATTTAGATAGTGGAAGGACATGGCGGCTGTTGCATATCCTGAGACAATAAGAAGCTTGTTAAAATCATTTTGCAAGAGTGGGTTAATTAATATTTCTTCATATAGATTTTCAAAATACATAATTACACCTCATTATTCGGATTTGTATTCTATACCCTCTTCACATATCCTCATTTGGCCCGTTGCTTTGCTATTGTATAGTTCAATATGAGATGGGTGAATCAGTGGTTCAATATTTGGAGCTATGTGAGGATAAGTTAAACCAGCAAAACATTTTAGAACTGACTCAAAAATTACTTTCGCACCAAAACAGGGTACAGCCATGCCTATTTGTTTTCGAACACTTTCCTTTGAACCAGCAAAAATAAAGTCATCAGGGAATGTCTGTAATCTGGCACGCTCTCTGTTTGTTAATGCTCTATTTTCTTTCCAGTGATACATATGTGTTCCGCCACCCCCGCTTCCTGTTACAGTATATGCGGGTTTATCTGGGTCTAATCGTTTATAAATTTGGCTTATTTTCGCACCTCTGACGTTCAGCTGTAAATGCTTTGGAAGATCAGCGGTAAAGGCATTCTCTCCAGGTTTAATGTAGCGCAATCTTTCAATCACGGTCTTTGACTGGCGAGTCAATTCATTGTTAGGGGCGTTTTTTGGTATTGGAGGACTTTCTATAGCTTTTCGGCAAGATACATTTCTTTTTTCAAATGGCTTTGATGAAGGAATTTTGAATATGACATCTATATTATTTCTTATGCCTATTATTATTATTCTTTGTCTTGTTTGAGGTACGCCATATTGGTTAAAACTATATAAATGCGGATAAACAGAATATCCTGCATCAAATAATTCTTTCAAAATCAGCGAAAACGTTGTGCCGTCATTAGAGTTTCTGAGACCTTTCACATTTTCAGCCAGAAAAAATTTGGGTTTAAAAAAGCGTACCGCCTCTACTCCATAGGCGTATAGCGGGCCATATGTTCCATTAATACCTTTTTGTTCTCCAACGACACTAAAATCATTACAAGGGAAACCGAATGAAAAAGCGTCTATTCCAGATATTTTTCTGAGCCTGTTGAAATCCAATTTGCGAATATCTTTACGCACAACAGATTGTGGGCTGTCAGGGCAAATATTCAATCGGTATGTTTCACAGCTATCATGATCATAATCTGTGGCCCAAGCATGTGTAATAGAAAAAACTCCGTCCCTGCATTTGACTGTGGCAAGCTTTGTGCCTAATGCCAACCCGCCAGGGCCACAGAAAAGTTCACCTAAACGAAAAGTTTCCCACTGTTTATTTTTCATAATTTCTGTTTTTCCTGCTTATCAAGTACTTACTTCTTTTTTCGGCGAGTTTTAGTATTTTATTACGATCCAGCTCAATGGAATACCCTTTAGACACACCCTTTTCTAATTTACAAACAATTTCATTTAACACAGAAAGCGGGTCATTAATGACTTCGCATTCCCAGATAATAATGATGCGCCACTTAAGTTTTTCCAGTTCTTTTTTAACTTCATTATCCCTTGATACATTATTTCTAAATTTTTTCGTCCAGTATTCTTTATTAGTGCTTGGAGTCGTTGCTTTGGAGCAATTCTTATGTCTGTGCCAAAAACAACCATGTACAAATATTACAGTTTTGTATTTTGGAAGAACGATATCAGGACGTCCAGGCAATTTACTGTCATTTATTTTGAATCTATATCCTGATCTATGAAGAAGCGATCTAACTATTACCTCCGGTTTGGTGTGGCGACTTCTGATGCGACTCATATTCCATGAGCGCATATTTTTAGTCAAATGGTCTACCATGTAAAATCTTCAGCCTTTTTATTACACCGAACGGTTGAGTTCAGGGGCAAGCGGTATTTACAGCTATGAATTTTGAATAATCTGGGATTTGGCCAGTAAGACTGAATTTCAAAAAACCACGCTGTCCGCTTGTCCCTTGAAACGATTGGTTATCCATTCTCTGAGGTCAATTCCCCTTCAACGTATCTGTGAATTAAGCCGGAAATAA
>JAGGWL010000287.1 GCA_021157555.1 Deltaproteobacteria bacterium
AACCCATGCCAAATTAACAGCACCTGTGCTGTATTCGCGGAATCCGAAATTATTTCTCTGCTGGCAAGAAAAAAAAAGCCGGTGGATATAATTGCTGGAATACATAATTCCCTGGCCCAAAGGATTGGGAGCATGGCGCGCAGCGCACGGATGGAAACCGATATTTTGGTTACCGGAGGTGGAGGTTTAAATTCGGGTCTTGTGGCCGCATTTGAAGAAGAGCTGCTGACTGATATTTATGTTCCTGAAAATCCCCAGTTAAACGGCGCAATTGGAGCAGCTCTTCTGGCAGCTGGTTCAGGAACTGCATTATAAAAAACAGGTTTGGATGATGAATATGCTGATTGAAAAATTTTATAACGGGATAGAAGTACATCGCAGTGAAAAAATTATTGTGGTCAAATTTTTGGAGCCGCACCGTGTAATTTCCACCTGCCGGGCGGGCGGCGGTCTGAGGGATGATTTTGATCTGATTTTTAACCACCAGTCCTGCGAGCCCACCGGGCATATCCGTAAAACCCATGTTCAGGCAATTCGTGATCCGGTCGCATATCTGCAAACAATCTGCCTGCAAAACGGTCTTTCGGAAAATTGCGCATCCCTCGGCACAGCCGCTAATATGAATTGTGCGGCTATTAAATCGGAAATATTTCGTGACCTTGAAGTAGTGACGGTTTGTACAGGAGGTGTGGAAACCAATGCCGGTCGAGCTGGTGATCCCGCGTCTTTGTACGAAATGGATGGTAAGTTTGAGTCAGCGGGCATAGAAGCAAAAGAGCCATGCGGCACAATTAACATTATCCTCTGTATCAATCAGGAGCTAACTCAGGGCGCCATGGTTCGATCTGTAATGATGGCCACTGAGGCCAAAACTGCGGCTCTTCAGGATCTTAATGTTAATTCCTGCTATTCGGAGGGCCTTGCCACCGGTACCGGCACAGATCAGATAGCGGTGGCCTCCCGGCTGACAGGAAAAACACCTCTAACCGGAGCCGGCAAACATGCAAAACTGGGTGAATTAATCGGCAGGACTGTGAAAATGGCGGTGGCAGGCACTTTGGAGCTTCAAAATGGAATGACTCCTTTAAGCCGTAGATCCGTATTGGTACACATTGAAAGGTTCGGGGCGGATGCAAAAAGTATACAAAAAGGGATGTCCATATTTCTTTCCAAAGAGCAGGCTGTGCTTTTAAGTGACAATTTCGATTGCATTGATTCTGATCCCATAACCGTAGCGGCTGCGGCCGCTCTGGTGCATCTGCGGGATAAGTTTATCCAGCGGATTCTGCCGGAAACCTGTCTTGCGGAAATATTTACCACTTACGGCGCACACCTCGCAGCAGCGGTATCCGGAAAATACGATCGGTTCATTTTATATAAAAACAGGTTGCCTGGTAAAAAAATAAGGCTGGAAAAGTCAGATTTCCTGGAGTTTCTTTATTGCTGCATGGCTATGGGATTTGAGGAAAAATGGAAAAAAATAATCTGAGGCCATCCGGATTTTGACATGGCTTACCATGCGGATTAATTCGGAGGGCATCATAAATATTTCTTGACTTAAATAGTCTTTCCTTCTAGAGTGGACGTATCTATATAATGTAACGTACGTACCTTTTGTAAGGAGGATGTCTATGAAAACAATTACAGCAACTGAATTAAGAGGAAATATATACAATTTACTCGATGAAGTATTGAATACAGGCATCTCGATTGAAATCAATAAAGGAGGTAGAAAACTAAAAATCGTGCCCGCAGACAAGACAGACAAACTTCAAAACTTGGTTTCAAGACCAAATGTGATTAAAGGAAATCCGGACGATCTTATAGATATTAGCTGGGAAAAGGAGATCAATCTTGATTTACCTTGATACACACATAGTAGTATGGCTGTATGCAGGAAAAGTAGAAAAGTTAAGTGAACCGGCCAGGGAACTGATAAATGACCATGAAGTCTTTATTTCACCTGTAGTGCGTTTGGAGTTACAATATTTGTTTGAAATTCAACGTATTACAGATGAAGCCAACGAAATCGTATTTGATCTATCAGATCGAATCGGACTCAAAATGTGCGACAAAAGCTTTAATACTATTGTAAGCAGTGCTTTGGATTTTTCCTGGACCCATGATCCATTTGACCGCATTATTGTTGCTAATGCAAATATAAATAATAATATTTTGGTGACAAAAGATCAAAATATTTTAAAAAATTATGAAAAAGCAATATGGTAATTCTTTTGACTCGTATTTTAAAAATAACGTTGGTAGTATTTATAATTTTTATTTTTGCCGGTGGCTGCACACAAAAGCAGTCCCATGTTGGGGCTATTGATTATAATTTGCAAAAACAACGGACTGAAAACAAGTTAAAAATTGCTTTTATCCATCTGAATGTCCGGCACAAGAATTTGGAGATAAACCGTCAAAATATTATTGAGTTGAATCGGAAGGCTGCCGACCAGGGCGCTGATCTGATTTTAAATCCTGAACTTTCGCTTTCCGGGTATTCTTTCTCATCCAGAGACGATATTGCCGAATATGCAATATCAAAAGACGATTGTTTGCTGACCTCTTTATCTAAAATAGCAAAGGAGCATGGCGCATATATTATAATCGGCCTGGCAGAACGTGATGATGTAACATGGATATATTACAATAGCGCCATTGTTATTGATCCGGATGGACGCCGGATATGCACCTATAGAAAAATAAATGCTGAATCACGCTGGGCGTGTCCGGGTCGTGCAGACCAGGAGGGATTTTTTGATACACAATGGGGTAGGGTAGGGCTGCTGATTTGTTCTGATACTTATTATGGTCTGCTGCCCCGTTCCATGGCTTTGAAAGGTGTTGATCTGCTGCTGGTACCTGCTAACTGGCCGCCGGGTGATCTTGATCCCGGAGATTTATGGCGAGCCAGAGCTATGGAAAACGGATTTTTCCTGGCTGCATGCAACCGCACCGGACAGGATCTTATAATGGATTGCCGTAAATCGGTCTCATATCTTTTTGATCCGGCAGGTGATCTTCTTTTTGAAGGCAGTAATGAAGATTCCTGTTTATTTATGGCTGAAATTCCTCTTGATCAAAACGGAAAGCTTGCAGGAATTAAACGCCAAACTATTCTGGCAAAGCGGAATCCATTGTTTTACCGGTCAATCTATCTTGACCGTCGGCTGATCAGTGACCTGACGGATTATTATAAACTGCCGCAGCCCGGAACTTTGAATCTTGAATTTATTGTGCCTGAAGATGGAAAAATTGACTATGCATTGATTGAAAACAATATGATAAAATATAGAAATAAAGGCCAGCTCTTTTATCTGCTGCCGGAAATGCGTGCCGATGATTTTAATTTGAACAAAGTGAAAAAACTGGCTGAAAAATATCAAGCCGGTTTTGCAGTTGCAGTAAAACGTGATAAAAGCATGATAGATTATCTGCTGATTACCAATACTGAAACCCTGAAATATACTATTGGAGATTCCGGGCAGGATACTGAATTCCCTTTTCCGATTATTAAATTCGGAACCGCTCAAATTGCAATAGTACCTTTTGATTATTTTAAACATTCCGAGCTTGCCCTTGCGCTGGCCAAGACCGGGTGCGATCTGGTTCTGCTGCCAATCCAGCAGCTTGATTTTAAAAAGGGCCTTTCGGCAAGGGTTAAAAGTACTGAAAATATTGCCGTGGCTGTTTGTGCCAATAACGGGGCAGCACTTTATATGCCGCCCGAGGGGCATCTGCTATGGGAAAAAAAAGTATGCAAGGGCACGGGAATATTTCCATGCGAAATTGATACTGTCAAGACCAGGGAAAAAAGTTTTCAGGACAGGGTTGATTTTGAGCTGATTCTGGGAACACAGATGCACACAGATAAACACAGATAGGTTTTACATATATTTTGTACAAAAAATCGGGTTTTACCGCAGAGAACGCAGAGTTCGCTGAGATATTGCATTCAAAAACAGGCGGTTTCTCTGCGCTTTTTGCGTTCTCTGTGGTGAAAATCTATATGGCTAAAAGGAGATTCAATGAATAAACACTTCTTAATCATTACTATGATATGCAGTTTTCTATTGTCTGTTTTTGCACAGGATGTTGTGTGGGCAGGCCCTGCTGAAAAAATAGAAAAGCCTGTTAAAAAATCAATAAATATAAGGCAAAAAACTCAAAAAAAAGAAGATAAATGGACAGATAACAAGGCGGAACTTATAACTGAATATAAAAACCTTTGCCAGGAAAACGAAAACCTGGTTATTGAAAACGGAAACCTGAAAAAAGACTTCCAGAGCTGTAATGAGGAGATCGCATCTTTTAAATCAAAAATAGCGGCTATAGAAGTAATTTCAAATGAACTTGAACCATACCTGATAAAAGTTATGGAACGACTTGAAAAATCAATCCAGGCCAGCCTCCCTTTTTTGGCTCAAGAGCGTAGAACACGGCTTCAAACGCTCAGGAAACTTATAGAAAAACCTGATGTTTCAAGTGCCGAACTGTTCCGGCGTATAATGGAGGCCGTACTGGTTGAAGCAGAATACGGCAATACAGTGGAAGTATACCGTGAACAGATTGATATAAATGAAAAGCAGATTATGGCTTGTATATTCAGGCTGGGCAGGGTGTCTCTTTTTTTTAAGACCCCTGACAACAGGCTGACAGGATATTTTGATCCCGGTGCCGGCAAGTGGGTGGAACTCCCTGAAAAGTATAACCGTGAAATAGGTAATGCTATTGAAATTGCAGCCAAAAGAAGATCTATAGAACTGGTAACATTGCCGGTTGGAAGGATTGCAGCCAAATGAAGATGTTTATGACTATTAAATACATATTGGTATTCCTGATATTATTTTTGTATACAGTGCCGTCTTATGCAGAAGATTTGCGTATTGATGTCATGGCTGCTCAAAAAAAAAGAGCGGAAGTGCTGCAAAAGGCAAAACTTGAAAAAGAAAACGCCGCCAAAGAGGCTGAGGAAAGCAGAAAAAGAATCCTGGCGAATAAAAATGAACTCCTGAAAAAAATTACTGAAATAAAAGCTGCAAACAGAGCTTTAAAAAAAGAGAATTCCGATTTTGAAAAAAAAATTACGAAACTTACTGCAATCAAGACTGATTTAAGTACAAAATTTTTCGACATGGAAGGTATGATAGATGAACTTACAGGACAGACCAGAATTGCTGCCAAGGATCTGGATGACCTGCTAAGCCGGAGCCTGAATTCTGCTCTGACACCCGGAATCTTTGAAAAAATAAAACCTGTGCTGAGTAAAACCATATTTCCAGGGATGAATGATATCAGAAACATGACGGATATTCTCTTTGATGAAATAAAAAAATCAGGGGAAGTGAACATACAGAAAGGATCAATTGTTAACCGAGCCGGTGAAGAAGTGAAAGCGGATATCCTTATCATAGGAAATTTTACAGCCGCATACCGGATCAACGGCAAAGAGATCGGTTTTCTTATGTTTTCGGAAAAAAGTCAGCGCCTGTTTGCCCTTTCAAAACTTCCAGGTTCCTCTTTAACTTCAAAAATAAAGAAATATATGGAAGGAAAATCAGATGCGGTTCCCATAGATATGTCGCATGGAGCGGCTTTGAGACAATTAACTCACAAGGCAGACCTTAAACAGCAGATTATGAGCGGCGGTCCCATTGTATGGCCGATTCTGGGAATCGGGGTATTGGCATTTATGATTATAATTGAGCGTTTTATCTTCTTGAAGCGAGTCCATATAAATGCAGATAAAATGATGACAAATGTCAACAAACTGGCAAGTCAAAAAAAATGGGATGAATGCATTAATCTATGTGAAAAAGGTAAAAGCAGACCTGTGCCAAGAGTCCTTCTGGCCGGTATCAATTCAAGAGAGTCAGGCCGTGAAGATATGGAAAATGTGTTGCAGGAAGCAATTCTTCGAGAAATCCCCAGACTTGAAAAATTTATGTCAACTCTAGGTATGCTGGCGGCTATCGCGCCTCTTCTGGGATTACTCGGCACGGTAACCGGAATGATCAATACCTTTCATGCCATAACATTTTACGGAACCGGAGATCCAAGGATGATGTCAGGCGGCATTTCAGAAGCCTTGACAACAACCATGCTGGGCCTGGGAGTTGCTATTCCGATAATGCTGTTTCATACTTTTTTAAGCAGAAATGTAGAGAGTATAATCGGGCAGATGGAAGAAAAAGCGGTTGCGCTTACAAATATTGTTTGTAAGGAACGTGGGCGAAACAACTTTCACAAGTAGGCGAGCTCTAAGGGGGAGGATCAATTGATATTGATTATCAAGGAACAATTGCTGGATGCTCTGAATTATTTCCATGATGGCGGGATTGTAATGTTCCCACTCTTATTTTCATCAATACTGATGTGGGCCATGATAATCAACAGGATGCTCTATCTCGGAGCCCTTGAGAAATACGACATCATACGTAATGAAGCCAAAGAATATATCCTGCATGCCAGGTTGCCGGATATCGGTAAATATAAAGGATTAAGAGCGCAATTTGTCTCAATGTTTTTAAAAAAACGGTGCGGAGAATCTGAAATAGATCAATATATTCTTGATGAAACTGTAATGTCGGTAAATAGCATGCTTGATCAATACCTTGCCTATATTGGTGTTTTGGCTGCAGTGTCACCCTTTTTTGGTCTTTTGGGCACAGTAACAGGAATGATGACTACTTTCGATATAATTTCCATTTTCGGCACAGGCAACGCCAAGGCCATGGCCGGCGGTATTTCCGAAGCCTTGATCTCAACCCAGACCGGCCTGCTCGTGGCTATCCCGGGATTATATATGCATAATCTTCTTTTACGCAAGGCCGACCGACTAAAACAGAGGGCAGCTTCCACAGGTTATTATTTAAGGAGATTTGTTTGATGTTAAACATAAGCGCAGCAAGAAAAGGAAGGATTAAATCAGCAGAGCTTAACATGGCTCCATTAATAGATATGGTATTTATTCTGCTAATATTTTTTCTGGTTACCACCAGCTTTGTAAAGGAAACCGGAGTCGATATTAACAGACCCACAGCCGGCTCTGCCGTAAGCAAGGAAAAAGCAAGCATCCTGGTCGGTATAACTGCTGACGGACGGGTTTATATGGATAAGCGCGAAATTGATGTGCGGGCAGTGCGGGCCAATGTGGAAAGGGCGCTTGCTGAAAATCCTGAAAGCCAGGTGCTGGTAATTGCAGACAAGGAGAGCTTAACAGGCGTGGTTATAATGGTTATGGATGGGTGCCGGCTTGCCGGAGCGGAGAATGTCAGTTTAGCTGCAGCGCTGCCGGGAGAATAATGGAGTATATTTTATCAAAAAAAAGATCGCTTTTTTTATGGTTTGCCGGGATTACAGGATCACTGGTTTTTAATATTTTTCTGTTTAGTATAATGCCTTACCTGGTCAGTGAGTCTCCGTTAAAAAAGGATCAGGATTATATACATCTATGCGTAAATATGGTCAGGATAAAGCCACAAAGAAAACCGCCTCCTGAAAAACATAAAAAAAAAATCGAACTTAAAACAAAGGTTCTTAGTATAAAAAAATCTTTTTCTCACAAAAAAATAAAAATTGAAAAGATCCCTTTTGAAATCAATGCCAAACTTCCATCCGGGCCGGTAACTTTAACCTCACCGCCGGCCGCACATTTTGATTTTTCGGCTATAGGTCTGAAAGATTTTTATGAAGTTGGAGAAATAGACGGGACATTGGTACCGATAGTTCAGGTTCAGCCAGTCTATCCCATGCGTGCCAAAAGTATGGGGATTGAAGGGTGGGTTAAAGTAAAATTTCTGGTAAACAGAAAAGGCCTTGTTGAAAATATAAAAATAGTCAAAGCTGTGCCTGAAGGTGTTTTTGAAAAATGCGTTAAACGCTGCTTATCCGCATGGCGTTTCTCTCCAGGAACGGTTGAAGGTGAATCTGTAAATACACAGGTTGTTACTATTATAAGATTTAATCTGGAATAATAACAAATGGGACGTTTTTTAAAATTTGCTTATATAATACTTTTTTTTATAATACAGAGTATAACTGTATATGCCGGGGAAAATGCCGGGGAAATTCCATATTCTGTAAGGATGGTTCTCTTTAAGACCCAGCAATTGCTGGCAAAGGATAAAACCTTTGAGGCGCTTGAACTGCTGGAAAAATTTCAGTCAAAACAACCGCCTGGTTTAAAACCGGGCGGAAAGAACCCGAAAGGTTACCAGCATTATTATATTAATTTCAACATCGGCAACTGCTATCTTAAGCTTGATAATATAAAAAAAGCATCGGCAGCCTACAAGGCTGCTGTAACAAATAACCCGGAATTTACACCTGCCTGGCTGAACCTTGCAAAATGTTACTATGACATGGAAGATTATAATGAGGCAGGTAACTGCTTTTTTAAAGGTTATACAACAGCAGAGGATAAAACTCCTGAAGTACTCTATTACAGTGCTGTTTCGTTTATGGCTGCCGGAAATAATAAAAAATCTCTGGAAGTATTTGAAAATCTTTTTGCAACATATAACGAAAAAATCAAGCTTGAATGGAAGCAGGCTCTGGCGCAGCTTTATCTTTCGACCGATCAGCCCCTCAAAGCCCTGCCATACCTCGAAGAGATTGTCGCAGAGATTTCCGGAAAAAGCAGAAAAGAATGGCAAAAAATTCTTCTTTATCAGTATATATCATTAAATATGAAATCAAAATCCCTGAATTATGCAACCCGCCTGATAAACGAAGACCCGATAGAACCTGAGTGGTGGAAGATACTACTCCATATTCACCTGACTGATGATTGCTATCAGGATGCGCTCTCCGCATTAACAATTTTAAGTTATATCCGGACATTGACATTACAGGAAACAAAATTGCTGGCTGACCTTAATATGAATCTCGGCATACCTGTACAGGCTGTCAATTATTACGAAAAACTGATTTCAGAAAAAAAGGATTCTAAAATATATGAAAAACTGATTTCAGCCTGTCTGGCGCTTCATAAACCAGATAAAGCTCTAAAAATAATCGATCATGCCCTGCAATATAAAAGAGAAAAAAAAATATGCATGCTTAAAGGGCGGATTCTGTTTGAGCAGGAAAAGTATAAAGAAGCATATAAACTTTATCAAAGGGTAGCAAAAGAAATGCCGCACCCAGGCTATCCCTGGTTAATGGCCGGTTATTCCGCATGGTATCTGGAAGATATAACCAAAGCCGCTTATGCATTTAACTCTGCTGCCAGGTATCCAAAATATAAAAAAAAGGCCGAAAAAATTATTAGCATTATCAAGGACAGGGGAAAATTTAATTAATGCCTGAACGAAAACTGCTAATTTTCCTAATTTCTGCGTCAGGAAAAAAATATAGTTTTCGTCATAGTTCCTAATGAAGGAAGTATATAAATTGAGTATAACTATTTTTACCGACAGGATTTCCATTACCACGAAAACCGGTCTGGATATTGTGAACATAACATCCAGGCTCACAGATTCTTTAAAGAAGTCAAAGATAATTAACGGATCACTTAATGCAACGGTAATAGGATCAACCAGTTCTGTTACAACAATCGAATTTGAACCTGGTGTGGTCAATGATCTGAAAAAAGCGATTACAAGATTTGCGCCTCAGGATATTGAATATGAGCATGAAAAAGCATGGCATGACGGGAACGGGCATAGTCATGTGCAGGCTGCGCTGCTCGGCCCGTCAATTGTTTTGCCGGTTCGTGACGGATGTTTGACTCTGGGAACATGGCAACAGGCTGTCATTATAAATCATGATAACAGAGCAAGAGAAAGAGTCGTGGATATAACAATAATCGGTACTGCTTGAAATGGAGAAAGTTCTGGTAAACTCTTATCGTCCCTTCAAAAAAAGATAGTATTTTTTTTAAACAATTATTTTTTGTCAGTACTGTTTGGTTAGGTTTTTACATACTGAACTAAAACCCCAAAATATTATTTTTAAATGTTAAAAGCTTCAAGACGCTCCCTGTTAATTAAGAATGGGGACGAAATGACTTCCACAAATATATATCATAGCATCCAGTTCACCCTTTTTGCCATAAAAAAATAATAATAGTAAAGTTGAAAATTATTTGTAGAATTTTACTCTTATATGTAATAAACTACATAAATATATTATAAAAATTCATACTTGTATTGGTTGGCCAATCGCCTATTTTTTATATAACAAGTTGAAAATACATAACTTATTTACATAAAGTCCTTTTGGCCTGCTTTTTGCTGTTAACTACTAATAGCGAATAGCGACCGACTAATGACAGCAGTTTAGTAAATAAACAGAATTTCCAAACTAATCCATATTTTTTAAATCTGTTTCGTCCCCGTTCCTTATGGATTATAATTTTTTATTGAGGGTTAAGCTTATGATGAAACAAATGAATAATTCAAATAAATCTGTAAAAAATGTTTGGATAATTTCAGGAGGGAAGTATATTCATCCGCGTTTGGCAGGAATTAAGGAGGATATAACCGTAAATCCTGTTATGGAATACAGGATTTCCCAACTGGCATGGTATCTTCTGAATCCGAATCAGATAGAAATAAAAAAAAGACTGGTTGGATGTAGAATCACCTGCAAAGAGTCGTTCGCATGCCGGGTAAAAACAAAACTCAGCAAGATTTTACCAAAGGGTTTGAAAAAAAATATTAAAGAAAATGATGCACAACACGAAATTCTTCTTTCCGATGATTCATGTGATTTGCCTGCTGTTAATGACCAAAAGTTTGGTTCCCATTTAAAAACTGTTGAAGATCTTTTGAGTCAGCACAATCTTATAAGAATTAGGCTATCGGCGCTGGATATTAATTCCATATCCGATATTGCCGGGATCTGTGATGATTACGGCGGTAATCGTTCTATCCTGAATCTACAAGGT
>JAGGWL010000283.1 GCA_021157555.1 Deltaproteobacteria bacterium
ACGCAACAAGCCAAAAAACCATTTTGCATTTTTCTGGCTGCAAAAATGGACAGGTCGCCGGCATTCTGCTTGCTCCCAAGCTTGACGGCCTGCTGCGTATAACAAAAAATGGCCAGGTTAAGCTGACGGAGTTCGATGTTGCCCATCCGGAAACAACCTTTGCAACACTTTTCAGAAAAATATGGTATGAAGGTTACACTGAACCGACTTATACCTGGCAGTCATCTGCCGGAACGGACGATTATGAACAGAAATTTTCATTGATACCTCTTATTTTCGGTTCAGTCAAAGCCGCCTTTTATTCGCTTCTTTTTGCAATTCCTATAGCAATTCTGGGGGCAATATATACTTCCGAGTTTATCAGTACGCGTACAAGGAATATTATCAAACCGACCATGGAAATGATGGCATCGCTTCCTTCCGTAATTCTGGGATTTGTTGCCGCACTTGTACTTGCTCCGATAGTGGAAAAAATTTTGTTGGTAATTATACTTTCTGTCCTGATAATTCCCGCATTTTTGATGTTATCGGCCCTTTTATGGCAGCTCATCCCTTTACACATGGCCACCCGCTGGCGTGGCGGCCTTAAATTTACGCTGCTCATTTTTGCAATAATAGCCGGCCTTACGGTTTCATACAGCCTGGGGCCTGTTGTTGAAAAAATTATGTTTCATGGTGACTTTAAGGCATGGTTAAATTTTGATGTATCCGGCGCGGAACCTTTTTTGTTCCTTTTGATTCTCCCTTTATCCTTTTTAACAGCGGCAGTTTTGCTTTCAAAACTGACAGGACGCTATGTTGCTGAATTTTATGGGAGAATTTCTACTTTTAGCGCAGCAATTTTCGATCTTGCGAGGTGGTTTTGCATATCAATAATTGCAATTATAATTTCTTTTGCGATTGCTAAAATTGCGGCATTGCTGGGGCTGGATGCCAGAAATTCCATTATAGGCACTTATGCACAGCGAAATACGCTTATTGTCGGATTTGCCATGGGATTCGCAGTTATTCCTATTATATACACACTGGCAGATGATGCTTTGACTTCCGTCCCGTCTCATCTTCGCGCTGCAAGCCTGGGATGCGGAGCTACCCCCTGGCAAACCGCTCTGTATGTTGTTTTGCCGACAGCGCTTAGTGGAATTTTTTCGGCAATCATGATCGGTATGGGGCGAGCGGTTGGTGAAACCATGATTGTAGTCATGGCTGCCGGCAATACTCCCATAATTGACATGAATATTTTTAACGGGCTGAGGGCGCTCTCGGCAACAATTGCAGTTGAGCTTCCCGAAGCAGTTAAAGACGGTACATTATATAGAGTCCTGTTCCTGGCCGCACTGGTTCTGTTTGCAATGACTTTTGTAATCAATACATTGGCGGAAATTGTAAGGATCAGATTTCGTAAAAAAACGCTGCAATTGTAAGGTTAGGAATGTAATATGGTGAATTGTGGAAAAAAATAGCAAAATAACTGGACAAAACCTGACTGCCAGGGGTGAGCCTTTTCTGTGGACCATGGGGGGAGCCCTGGCCGTGGGGATATTAATGGTGGCCGGTTTTTTGTGCCTTGTCATAGTAAACGGACTTACCACATTTTATCCGGCGCCTGTATATAAGTTAAATCTCAATAATTCAAAAATTATTGCAGGAGAACCTTCCCGCAAAGAAATTTTTAAAACTGACTTTGCTCAAGCCGATAATGGCATTGCTGAACGAACACTTTATAAAACAGGTAATTTTGATCTTTATAATGAAGATTATGTATGGGTTGCAGACTATGAAATAAACAAGCTGTCAGAGCCGAAAGATATATTTTTTATTGAACGTATGGAATGGGGACCTTTTATAGGGTTTATCAAAGCATTACAGCTTGACAAAAACAGAGTTGAATTCAACTTCCTGGAAAAAGATATCAGATTACTTGAAAAAGAGCATAAGAAAGCTCTGCAACGAAGAAAAAAAATCCAGAAAATAGAAAAAAAGGATATCGGACGGATAAATCATCTTATAGAAGAAAAACGTCTAAAATTACGAAAGATCGAGATAAAGCAAGGAGATCAAAGCAAACTATATAAATCAGCGTTGCAGAATTACCAAAAAAGCTTATCAGATCTTAGAATAAGATATAAAAAGGTTCAAACAAAAGTTAAGGCTGAGAAAAATATCAATAATAAATTTTTGCTTATTCTAAAAGATGTAAACGGAACAGAAAAAATTATAAAGCTGTCCGAGATAGTCCGGTTTTATCCTGCCAACAGCATTACTCTTTTTGGAAAAATAAAAATATATTGTTCAAGGTGGTATGAATTTCTTACAACTCAGCCAAGAGAGGCCAACACCGAAGGCGGAGTAATGCCTGCAATTTTCGGCACTGTCGCAATGACACTCTTAATGGTTATCTTTGCAGCCCCTTTCGGAATTATGGCATCCCTTTACCTGCGTGAATATGCAAAACAGGGACGCATGGTATCCCTGGTTAAAATATGCGTAAACAATCTTGCCGGAGTACCTTCAATTGTATATGGTGTTTTTGGGCTCGGTTTTTTTGCATATATAATAGGCGGGAGTATAGACAATCTTTTTTTTCCGGAAAGACTCCCAAATCCTGTTTTTGGAACCGGAGGAATTTTATGGGCATCGCTAACCCTTGCGCTGCTCACAGTTCCGGTAGTTATCGTTGCAACTGAAGAAGCTCTGGCCTCAGTTCCCCAATCACTGAGGGAAGGCTCGCTTGCTTGTGGGGCTTCCAAATGGCAGACCATAAAAAATATTGTGCTTCCAAGGGCAATGCCCGGAATCCTTACCGGCCTAATACTGGCTATGGCAAGGGGTGCGGGAGAGGTGGCCCCCCTGATGCTTGTCGGAGTAGTAAAACTGGCTCCAGAACTTCCGGTGGATGGCTACTTTCCTTTTGTGCATCTTGAAAGAAGCTTTATGCATCTCGGGTTTCATATTTTTGATGTAGGATTTCAGTCCCGCAACGCAGAGGCTGGAAAACCGATGGTCTTTGTAACCACACTACTTCTTGTTTTTCTTATTGCAGTTATGAATGCTGCAGCAATTTATATTCGCGGCAGGTTAAAACGCAGATATTTGACAGGACATTTTTGAATTTAGGTGGAAGGTTATTTTATGACCAAAAAATTACATAATGAAGAAACCGTTTATCATGTTGAAAAAGGCCCTGAAGGTTCAATAATTAATATTGACGATTTTTCATTATGGTATGGAAAAAACCAGGCACTTTTTAATAATACGATTGATATTGAACAAGGACTTGTTACTGCGCTGATCGGGCCGTCCGGATGCGGCAAATCAACTCTTCTAAGGTCACTGAACCGGATGAACGATCTGATAGACAGCATTAGTTTTACGGGAGAGATACGTCTTGACGAGAAAAATATTTTTCATCGTGATATTGATGTGATAGGACTTAGAAAAAGAATGGGGATGGTCTTCCAGAAACCTAACCCTTTTCCAATGTCGATTGCCGATAATGTGACATATCCTCTTAAAATAGATGGAATCAGAAATCGCAATATACTGGCCGAGACAGTAGAAAAAGCTTTAAAAGGGGCGGCCATCTGGGATGAGGTAAAAGACCGGCTGGATGACAATGCCCTGGGCCTTTCAGGGGGACAGCAGCAGCGCTTATGTATTGCCCGTGCTATTGCAGCCGAACCCGAAGTGCTGCTTATGGATGAACCATGTTCAGCACTTGATCCTCTGGCTACCATTAAAATAGAAGATCTTATCAACGAACTTAAGGGCAGCTATACTATCGTAATAGTAACTCACAACATGCAGCAGGCCGCAAGAGTCTCAGATAATACTGCATTTATGTATCTTGGATATATAGTGGAATACGGAGAAACAGGCGTGGTCTTTACAAAACCGAAAAGCAATAAAACTGAAGATTATGTAACCGGACGTTTTGGTTAGGAATGAGGGAGGGAAGCAAAAAAATGACTATTCATTTTCATAGAGAACTTGAAAAATTAAAACGGATGATCCTTTCTCTGGGAGCCATGGTGGAAGATCGTGTTCGCAAAGCGAGTAAAGCAGTAGATATGATAGATGCTGATTTGGCGCAAGAAATCATAAACACAGATATTGAAATTGATGAAATGGAAGTCGAGGTTGAGGAAGAATGTTTGAAAGCTATGGCCCTGTATCAACCGGTTGCGGTTGATCTCAGATTTCTGGTTGCTGTCATCAAGATTAATAATGAGCTTGAAAGAATAGGTGATCAGGCCGTAAATATTGCGGAACGAGTTCTGGTTATTGCAAAACAGTCCAGGCATGAATATCTGTTCGACTATTCCTCCATGTCATGCAAAGCTGAAAACATGCTCAAGATGAGTCTTGACGCACTTGTTAATCTTGATGTTGAACTGGCCTTAAAAGTATGCGCCATGGATGACGAGGTGGATAAAATTAAAAAAAAGGCATACGATAAAATTAAAAAAGGAATGCGCGAATATCCGAATCATTTGGGTTACATGATCAACCTCCTGTTGGTATCCCGTCACCTTGAGCGGCTGGCAGATCACACCACCAATATTGCGGAAGAAGTAATCTACATGATTAAAGGAGATATTATAAGGCACGGTCGTATTAAGGAAAAGGCCGGAAAGTACGGTAAATCATAATGCAAAAAAAAAGAATACTGGTTGTTGATGATGAGGAGGATATCAGGGAGCTCGTAAGCTACAACCTGTTAAGAGATGGATATACTGTCGATTCCGTAGTTTCCGGGGAAGATGCCATAAAAATTACCAAAAAAAAAATACCGGATCTCATTCTCCTTGATCTAATGTTACCCGGCATTGACGGTCTGGAGACTGCAAGGAGATTTAAAAATGATTCTTCAACGAGTTCTGTCCCAATAATAATATTGACTGCCAAAGGAGATGAAGCTGATATTGTAACCGGCCTCGAACTGGGTGCCGATGATTATGTTATCAAACCGTTTTCACCGAGAATACTCAATGCCAGAGTAAAAGCGGTTCTACGCAGGAAAGAGACGCCAGATACACAAAAAAATGATTTTGTAAAAATTTTTGATATAGAACTTGATCCGGGGCGTCGTGAAATCAAGGTTTGCGGGCGCACGGTGGAGCTTACTTTTTCCCAGTTTCAACTGCTTCACTTTTTGATTAAACGCCCGGGATGGGTTTTTACCCGTACCCAGATTATCGACGCAGTTCAGGGAGATGACTATGCGGTTACTGACAGGAGTGTGGATGTGCAGATTGTATCATTAAGAAAAAAACTTGGAACATCTGGTAAATACATAGAAACCGTCAGAGGCGTAGGATACAGATTTAGAGAAAAACCATGAAAAAAAATATTAAATTAATCTGGCGCATTTATCCATCTTATTTAATTTTGACATTGCTCGTACTTGCAGCCGTGATATGGTTTACGGCCTTCTCATGGCGCAATTTTTTTCTTGAGCGTACTGAAGCAAATCTTAATGCCCGTGCTCAACTGATTGAAAGCATGTTTATTAATTCAATTCAAGCCTCTGATATAAAATCGGTAGATCGTCTTTGTAAAGAAATATCAGGCTCCTCCGAAACCAGAATAACAATAATACTGAAAAACGGCAAAGTTATTGGTGATTCAATCAAAGATCCAGCTATCATGGATAACCATGCAAACAGACCTGAGGTACAAAATGCTCTCCATGGAAAAATCGGCTCATTTATCAGATACAGCGGTACCGTACGCAAAAAAATGATGTATGTTGCCAGGCCGCTTATAATAAACAAGGAGATTAAATCGGTATTAAGGATATCAATTTCCATCGCATCAATAGATACGGAAATTCGCTCCATCTATTACAGAATAATTGCGGGAGGATTTTTTATCGCTGTAATTGTGTCTTTTATATCATTCTTTATCGCCCAAAATATAAGCCGTCCCGTAGAAGAGATGCGAAAAGGCGCTGAGAAATTTGCCGTAGGAGATTTTGATCACAGGCTTTATCTTCCGGAAACACTGGAATTGGCCGCCCTGGCAAATGCTATGAACAAAATGGCGGAACAAACAAAAAAGCGTGTTGCAAGTATAATAAATCAGAGAAATGAATTTAAAGCCGTTTTATCCAGTATGACAGAAGGAATTATCGCTCTGGATATGGAAGAGATAATAATCAACATAAATAATGCGGCCGAAAAAATATTTAATTTAAAACAATCAACTGCAAAAGGAAAAAATTTGCATGAAATAATCAGGAACAGGGATATGCAATTGCTGGTTAGTGAGTCCACTTTGTTTAACCGTTTCTGTGAAAACGATATAATAGTCTCTGATAATCCTGAAAAAATAGTCAATACTAACTGCGCTCCCCTGTTTAATCCGGATAACAAAAGGATAGGAAGTATAATTGTTCTGCAGGACGTGACACATGTGAGACATCTTGAAAATATTCGCAAAGATTTTGTGGCCAACGTATCCCATGAAATCAGAACCCCCCTTACAGCAATCAAGGGATTTGTTGAGACCATGCTTTATAACCATGACCATGACATAGCGAAAACAGAAAAATTTTTGGGCATAATTTCTAAACATGTAAATCGTCTTGAGGCGATAACGGAAGACCTTCTTTCCCTGGCAAAAATAGAGAAAAAAGATGCCAGGAATGAACTACGGCTTGAAAACAGCAAAATAAAGGATATTATTGAAACCGCCCTTCAGATGGTGGAAGAAATTGCCAAAAAAAAGAATATTGATTTTGATATCAGTTGCCGTGATGATATTGTTGCAAAAACAGACATACCTCTGCTTGAACAGGCTCTTGTTAATCTTATAGATAATGCCGTAAAATACAGCCCTGAGGGTGAAAAAATTTTTATCCAGGCTGAGCGTATGGAAAACGAAATTATGATTAACGTTAAAGATAACGGACCCGGCATTTCCGAAAAGCACCTCCCCAGACTTTTTGAAAGGTTTTACAGGGTAGATAAAGCCAGGAGCAGAAGTTTGGGCGGCACCGGCCTGGGACTTGCCATTGTAAAGCATATTGTCCAGGCGCATGGGGGCAGCGTAACTGCCGACAGCGCTCCTGGCAAAGGAAGCACTTTTACAATTCATCTGCCATCTTGATTAATCCGTTCCTAAACCTTCAAGGCAATATGCTTCCTGGCGCATGGCCATAGCTTTCCCCTCAGTATTACCTGAAAAAAGCCATTGAGCTCGTTTGGCAAATTCAATAGCTGCTGTATAATCGCCTTTTGCGGCCCATGTTTTGCTTAAGTAAAATGCTGTCCATGGGTTTGCAGAATCTATTGTATATGCTTCTTCAAAAATATCCAGAGCTTTTTCAAAATTGCCTTGCTTTAGCATTTTCTGCCCTTCAGTAATCATTTTTATGGTTGTGCCATAATTTGTGATTGAGTCTTTCTGCAAGGGTACTGTTGCAACTGGGGTGGGTGAATATATGTTGGTTTTGTAGATACTGCAGCCTGCCTGAAAAAGAATGGTTAAACAAAGAAGCAGTCTGAAGAGAGTAATTTTGAATAAGTTTAAAATAATATACATAATAAATCCTTAGGAACGTGGAGGAAATAACTTCCCCGTTCCTTAGCTATCTTATTAGCCATCCGCGTTTTTTATGAAGCTTGCAAGGTTTTAACAATTTTATATCACCAGCCTTTATGAATGCTCCTTTCCATTTATGTGGGCAATTCCAAAGAGCTATTCCTCCGGAATCGATACATATATATTTTTTGATTAAATCGGAATTTCTTCGCATAGCTTTAGATGGTCGTAGATTATTAATCTTTTTCATTAGTTTGGCCCAGATTGGCAGGGCAGCTTGCGCGCCGGTAAGCCCTGTTTTGCTATTATCATCTCTGCCTACCCATACTACCGCAAGATAGCCGTTAATATATCCCGCAAACCACGCATCCCGTGTATTGTTGGAAGTGCCGGTTTTGCCGCAAGCGCCTGCCAGATCATAAGAAGCAAGTGCTTTACCGGTTCCATATGTGGTTGCGCATTGTAAAATATTATTCATTACCTCACAGATTGATGAATCAAGCATTTTTTTAATATGGATACGTTTCATTTGAAGGCGATTGCCGGATTGATCCAATACATTTCTGATGGAGAGAGTCCTGGAGGAAAATCCGTTAGCAGCAAAGATGGAATAAAGTCTGGCGGCTTCAATAGGGGTAATTTCAGATGCTCCAAGAATAAAGGACGGGACTTCAGGCATTTTTTTGGATAATCCTATTTTAAAGGCCAGTTTATATATTTTTTCAAATCCAACATCCTTTGCCAGGCGCACTGTAGCGCAGTTAAGGGAATTAGCCAGGGCTTTAATCAGGGGCACCTTACCATAATAGATTTCGTTAAAATTAGAAGGTGACCAAATTGTCCCATTACTTAAGGTTATATCTATTGGACTATCCTCAAGAATAGAAACTTCAGTGTAACCTTGCCGTAATGCTTCGGTATAAACCAGCGGCTTTATAAGAGAACCTGGTTGTCTGAAAGCATGAGTTGCACGGTTAAACTGGCTTGTGGCATAATCCCGGCCGCCAACCATAGCCAGAATTCTGCCTGTATCCGGCTCAATTACAACAACAGCCGCTTGCAGGCCGCCTGCATCGGCAAGGCTGGGCTGTTGTTTCTCAAGCCTTTGCAAAACTTTTTGAAGAGCTTCCCTTGCCCAACCCTGTATCTGAACATCAAGAGTGGTAAAAATTGAAAGTCCGATTGAGCCCAAGACCTCTTTGGAGTAAAGTTCCTTAATCTGACTTATAGAATAATCAACAAAATATGGAGCTTGAGTCTTGCCGTAACTAAAGCTACTGGTTTCCATGGTATTTTTAAGCGCTTCTTGATATTGGTCAGAAGTAATCTTGTTAAGTTTTAAAAGAGTTTTTAAAACCAGATTTCTTCTTTGTATGGCTGCTTGCTTATGCCGGTAGGGTGAATATCGATTAGGCGCCTGAATTAATCCTGCCAGGAGAGCAGACTGATCCAGGTCGAGATTTTCCACAGATCTGCCAAAATAAAATTTTGCAGCTTCACCAACACCGTGAATCTCCACAGATCCTTTTTGGCCAAGATAGATTTCATTGAAATACATCTCCAGAATCTCGTCTTTGGAATAATACCATTCAAGCGCTATAGCCATGAGCGCCTCATTCAATTTGCGCCAGAGATTCCGTTCAGGAGTGAGAAACATGTTTTTAACAAGTTGCTGAGTTAAAGTAGAACCTCCTTCTTTTATTCTGCCAGCCATCAAATTTTTGAAAAATGCTCTTAATATGCTGCGCCAGGCAAGACCTCCATGCTCATAAAAGCTTCGGTCTTCAATGGCCAGAACAGCGTCAATTAGCGGTTGGGGAACCTGAGCCAAATCTATAAGGTAACGTTCTTCCCGCTTTTTGCCGAACAGGGTCGCTATTTCCATAGGTTCTATTTGCAAGCTTGAGATGTCAGCATTGGAAGATCCGGCAACAATTCTGTTAATTACTCCATTTTTTTGGTAGATTTTAACCAAGCGAGCATTGAGATGACCCGAAGGATAATCAAAACTTCTCTGGTAAAGCAACAAGGTGTTTCTGGTTGCAGCAAAACTGCCCGGCTTTTTAGGAATACCTTTTACTTTGCGATATCCAAGTGTCTTGAGATATTGATTAATGCCCAGGGCATTAATGTCCAGGCCAGGATATAGCATAATCGGGGAAGAATATATTTTGGAGGGCAGTTCCCACCGCGTCCCTTGACATCTGGTGATAACTTTTGCAGCTAAAAATCCTGAATACAGGAATCCTGCGATTATTAGAATTAAACATATAATCAAAAAATAGATCAAATATTTAATTTGGGAAGTTCGTTTTTTTATTTTTTTAATTAACATTCATTGCTGTTGAGTTTGAATATTTTTCAACTGTAGAACACGTTCCCCGAACGTGTTGCAACATTAGGAACGAGGACAAAATAACTTCCCCAACTATGCATCACAGCTTCAGGCCATCTTTGCCCGATCTGAAAGCACAAAAATATTGAAATAGCTCGCTATTCCTTCAACTTTTGTGCTTTCAGATCGAACAAACCTGACCTAAATCTGTGCGCCTACTTGTGGAAGTTATTTCGTCCACGTTCCTTAATTGTTGAGGTGATAGCAATTTGGCATCAATATTTTTATTTTTTTTAGCATTTTTTCCCCTTGTGATGCGGCTAAACTATCCCTAATATAAGCAAAAGTATAATTTTGCGGTACTCCTTGGCCATTTCTATACATTATCCCAAGAATGGTATTGATTTTATCGCAAATAAAAAGGGGGTTACGAATGAACGTAACCCCCTTGATTTTATTATGGTAGCGGGGGCTGGATTTGAACCAACGACCTTCGGGTTATGAGCCCGACGAGCTACCAGACTGCTCCACCCCGCATCAAAAAAGTATTAATACCCTTAATTTATTATTACGTCAAGTGTTTTTTTATAGGCATGCAAAAAATTGCGCAAAAATTTTGTTCTATCTTTGTAAAAATCCTGCTATATAAGAATTTGAATTAAATAAATAGTGCCGGAATGAAAAATGCTAATAGTTCACTATGGGGATGAACATACGGGAACCCCGGGCGTGTAAGCGTTTACCAGTGCCTCAGGTGTGCACGTTCAGGGCGAGTGACTATAGTCAAACCTATGTCGCTTGCCCTGAACGTGTGCAGATGTGGTATTGGTGAATGGTTACGGAAAATGCTAATTTTCGTTCTGTTATTAAATAAGGAGAAAATGATGGAAATTCCAAATAGTATGGCAAACATAGAACCTGTAAGATTCAGTCTTGACGACCATTTTAAATTTAAATGCCACTCCAAAATTGATTGTTTTACCAAGTGCTGCAAGGGTATCAATATCATACTGACACCTTATGATATAATAAGGCTAAAACGCAGGCTAAATCTTTCTTCAAATGAGTTTTTGGCAATTTATAGTACTCCGCAGTTGCTGGAAAAAACAGATCTTCCTGTTGTCACTCTTAAATTAATGGATGATGAACCACAGTCATGCCCCTTTGTCAGGGAGGATGGGTGCATTATTTATGAAGATAGACCAACAACATGCAGATATTATCCTCTTGGCGTTGCTTCATTAAGCCATAAAGAGGGGGCAGATGACAACGATTTCTATTTTTTTGTTAATGAACCTCACTGTAATGGTTTTAAAGAAAACAAGGAATGGACTGTCCGCGAATGGCGTAAGGATCAGGGTGTAGACATCCATGATGAAATTAATGCCGAATGGACAGATATTGTTGTTAAAAAAAGATCTTTTCCGGCCAACATAAAGCTTTCAGAACAAAGTAAAAACATGTTTTTTACGGTGAGTTACAATATAGACAAGTTTAAAGAATTTGTTTTTGACAGCTCCTTTTTAGATCGCTACGATATTGAGAAAGAGATTGTTGTAAAAATCAAAGAGGATGAAATAGCTTTGCTGAAATTCGGTATTAAATGGTTAAAATGGCTCTTGTTTAAAGAGGGCAATTTTACCATCAAAGAACCGGAAAAAAAATAAACACAGTAAAGGGGACGAAAATGATTTCGTTCCCTTTCTAATATTTGTCATAGCTGAGTTCTTCCCAGTTTGAGGGGTTGGCTAAACGCTTTAAAATCTTAATTTCGAAGAAATCTTCCAGTGGTTGCAGGATTACAGGCGTTGTTTCATAAACTTTGCGTACAATGGACAAAACCTTTGCAACGCCTTTTTTGGTCATTTTACCTAAAGGTTGCCGGCATCCTCCTGATGGCACGCCAAGAACGGACATAAGTGTCTTTACAGCCAACGGGTTTCTGGCACGGCATAAAACTTCTCCAAATGGCGTGGATTCCATTGTACTGACTGTAACCAGTTCAAAAAGCGGTTTAAGGGCTGAATGTAATTTTTCAGCTTTTTCGATCTCACCATTGCCTGCCAAATTGACCAATTCAGTAATGGCTCCTGGAACGATATTAGACAAAACGGAAATAACGCCTGAAGATTGAATATCGGGATCCGTTATCATTTGAAACACCATCCCGTCATCACCGGACATTATTGAATATTCTGGCCCACAGCACTCTCTTGTGCGCCTCATTGTTTCAATATTTCCAGTAGCTTCTTTTACTGTATTCACATTATGAAAATCTCTGTATAATATAGCCAGATCCTCCGGTAATAATTGCGCACCTGTGCGGCCGGGAATTATGTAAGGAATAATCTGCATGTCAGGAAAATTTCTTGCAACAGGTTCTATATATTCTCTGCGGATTTCAAGGGAACTGGGACCATTATAATAAGGATCCACCAACAGAACGGTATCTACTCCGAATTCTGCCGCATGTCCGGTAGCTTCAATTGCTTCTTTGGTGTTGTTGCTTCCGGCGCCCGCAATACACAAGCATCTGCTCTTTGTTTTTGCTGCGACATTCTCAATAACCCTGTTATGTTCTTCCCATGTTAAGGTAGGGCTCTCGCCGGTTGTACCTACTGCTAAAATCCCGGTAATTCCGTTTTCAATCTGAAAATCCACCAGCCTGTCAAGCCCTTCATAATCGACAGCATCGTCCTTGAATGGTGTTACAAGTGCTGTGTAACATCCTTTTATCATAATTATCCCTCACAGATTTTATAAGAGTTATAGATTGTCACAAGGTTAATCCACATATTATAAAATACTAAAAAAAATAAGCTGTTAAGTCAATAAAAAAAGGTGCTTGCGAAAATAATGTTAATATACTAAAATTAATAAAAGAAACATGGTATAAAACATTTAACATTAATTATCCACAAAGGATTTCAATAATGGAAAAAGCAAAAAACGTTGATGAATATATTGCCTCTCAAAAAGCAGCCTTGCAATCAAATCCGGATTGCGGCACAAACCGATATAATCTGGCAGTAGCTTTGATGGGTAAAAAAGAATACGATGCAGCCGAAAAAGAATTTTTGAAGGCTGTGGATTCCTGCCCGACCTTAGCTGAAGCCTACGTTCAGTTAGGCGGTATTGCTTTGCAGCGCGGTGACATGGATAGCTGCCTTGCCTATAATCAGCAATCTGTAAAAGTAAGAGCTGGTTTTGCAGAAGGTCATGGTAATGTTGGATTCATTCAGCTTCAAAAAGGAAATATAGATGAAGCTATCACTGCCCTGCAAAAAGCCATAACCTATAATTCAAATTTTTTACAGGCATACACCACACTGGCAAATGCCTATCTTATGAAGGGCTTGATTGATGAAAGTATCAAGGCAAATCTTAAGGCTATAAAGCTTGAACCAATGTTTTCAGTTGCTCATAATAATCTTGCAATAGCTTACCTTGAGAAGGAGGAGTATAAAAAGGCTATTGAGCATTGCGACAAGGCTTTAGAACTAGGCTTTGAAGTGGCTTCGCAGATAATGGAAGAGATTAAAAAGCACAGAGCATAAAACAGTATGCCGACAAAGCCAATATTAAAATTTTTTATTAACAATATAAACAATCCGGTAACCAGGGAAAGCAGAATCTGGAAAAAATGTCTGCCTGTAAGCAGAAACATGTCTGTGAAACAGATTAAAACCAAAAGTAATCAGGATATTACTTATGGAGACTATTTTCAGGCCATAGGCAGATTTTTTAAAGATGATTCTTTTGCAGATTTTTTAAGCGTAATACCGGGTTGCCGGGATATGGATATTGGTCGAAAAAATATAACTGAAATTAGTGTATATCTGATAAAACATGGCGCATTTTATCATCCATCAAGAGTGGAATTTCAGATAGAAAACAAACAGTTCTGTTTTATTCTAAACGTGGCGCTTTCTACTTTTGGGAGAACAACTTTATTAAAAGAATATAATGTCTTGCAAAAACTGAAGAATAACTTTTCGTTTTCTTTTCTTCCTGTAATTTATAAGTATGGGGAAGTTTCTCTATCGAAAATCGGCCAAAATGAGACTGACCCTCAAGCCATTCGCCAAAAAGCAGGCTTGCTTCTTGGCGAATGGCTTGAGGGATTTAATGAATTTCATCTTACAACAGATCCGGATAATCAAAAAAAAAGAATAATTGTTTGGGATTCGCTAAACGGAAATTATTATCTTTCAACAGCGGAAACCCTGGAACTATATAAACAGGCAACAATGATTCTGACCTGTTACTATAACATAAAAACCTTTGAGCAGATTTTTCCCTGGCATCATGCTGCCGGTGATTTTGTTGTCAAAAAAAAAAATGACAAAATTTACCTAAAACTTGTTACAGCCAGACAATATGCATCCATGCTTGGCCAAATTGCCAATTCAAATCGGCATGAGACAGAGCCAAATGCCATTTTGGAAGGATTACTTATATTTTTTCTGAATCTTTCTATCAGAATGAGGCTCGACCGTTTAGACGGAGTCGGTAACACGGTATGGGCGAATGAAGTTGCAGTTGCCGGAACTTTTAAAGGTTTTATGAATGGTCTGGCCTTGAAATCTGAAAATAACATATTTCCGGAAGCTTTGGATAAATATTTTAAAGATCTGTTTTTATCCTTTACTGTGCAAGATATCCTTGATTTATTAATTAATATAGTTACTGCATATGACCCTCAATCTTCCGAGATCCCGGTTATCAAGCAAAATCTGAATAATCATGCTGAGATTTTACATCATGTTATAAATCAGTAAAATTCCTCAATTCACATGCCGATGCCTATATTTGAGTTAATGGTATAAAAATTTCAATCATTTAACCGAAATCATGCTTTTTTCTTGACAAGAATCAATATGAATTTTATAAAGGCTATTTAATTAAGTATACTATTATAATAGCAGTGTGAAATATAAATAAATAAAGAGAGAGGAGGTGACCTTCTCCGAACATCAATAAACTAAAAAAAGTTAATTATATTAAATAATTATGGAGGAACTATAATGGCAAAACATGAAACACCCTTGTTGGATCAGCTTTCATCCGGCCCATGGCCAAGCTTTGTGGACGATTTGAAGCAAGAAGCTGAATCAAGGGCCAAAAACGATAAAAATGTTGAATTTCAAATTCCCGCAGATTGCGTTGACGATCTTCTCGGTGTTCTTGAGCTTTCATACAAGCATGGCAGAACTCACTGGAAACACGGCGGAATAGTCGGCGTATTTGGTTATGGCGGTGGAGTTATCGGCAGATACTGCGATCAGCCAGAGCTATTTCCGGGTGTAGCGCATTTTCATACACTGCGTATAAACCAGCCTGCAGGAAAATACTACACTACTGAATATTTAAAAGCTCTTTGTGACCTGTGGGAATTTCGTGGAAGCGGTATAACCAATATGCATGGTTCCACAGGTGATATTATCTTTATAGGAACAACAACACCTCAGCTTGAAGAGGTCTTTTATGAATTAACACATACATTTAATCAGGATCTTGGAGGATCAGGTTCCAATCTGAGAACTCCTGCTGATTGTATCGGCTCATCACGCTGTGAATATGCATGCTATGATACACAGGCGATCTGTCACGATCTGACCTACGAATATCAGGATGAACTGCATCGTCCTGCTTTCCCATATAAATTCAAATTTAAATTTGACGGCTGTCCCAACTGTTGCGTAGCTTCTATTGCACGCTCTGATATGTCTTTTATTGGAACATGGAAAGACGATATACGGATTGACCAGGAGGCCGTTCAGGCTTATGTGGGCGGAGAAATTCCATCCAATGCCGGAGCGCATGCAGGCAGGGATTGGGGGCCGTTCGATATTGAAAAAGAAGTCATAAATCTTTGCCCCACCGGCTGCATGAAATATGAAGACGGAAAGCTCCTGATAGATACTAAAAATTGTACAAGATGTATGCACTGCATTAATGTTATGCCAAGAGCTCTGAGGCCTGGTAATGACAAAGGCTGCTCTATTCTGGTTGGAGCTAAAGCTCCTATTCTTGACGGCGCTCAGATGGGTTCACTTCTTGTTCCTTTTATTAAGGTTGAAGAACCTTATGATGAAATCAAGGAAATTATTGAAAGCATCTGGGACTGGTGGATGGAAGAAGGAAAAAACCGTGAACGTCTTGGTGAGTTAATAAGACGACAGGGCTTCCAGCGCCTACTGCAAGAGACAGGTATCAAAGCGATACCTCAGCATGTTCAGGAGCCGAGGACAAATCCCTATATCTTCTGGAAAGAAGATGAGGTTCCAGGCGGCTGGGAGCGTGATGTTGACGAATTTAGAAAACACC